>JAJYKK010000039.1 GCA_021788645.1 Pseudomonadota bacterium | reverse complement strand
GCCTGGACTCGCAAGACTGCCCGAATCCGGATTTCTTCGAGGGTCTCGTGGGAGAGCTTTCGGCCATCTAGATTTTTCATCATCCTGGCATTATAACATGTCCGGTTACTTATGTACTAATTAGTAATTGATCGGCTCCATGCCGCCAGCGGCTCCTTTCCGGGTTGGCCTTGTCGGGCGGCGTATCCTCTAGTGGGAAAACCAAACTAAAGTGACCGCGGAACGGTCCTTCCACCCCATTCGAAAGGCTCTCGTAAGCCGGCTGGCGAAGACTTCTTCCACGAGTCTTCGCATCGGCTTTGGCCTGCCGCACCTACGGTAGTGCCGGCGGGCGCACGGGTCCGTGGCGTTCAAGCCGGGTGGACGCAGGCACCTGCACCCAAGGCTCTTCGGAGACAAAGGCCACCGTCTTCTCGTCCGCCGAAAAATATTGCCGAGGATAAGTCTGCCATCCCGTCGATTCGACTCCAGCGTCGGAAGGGCATCTCGGTCTCTTTGAGGTATTGCCTAGCCCGCCCCCCCCCTTTAGGCCCACCTTGTTGACATCGCCACAACGCCCCACACGTTTGGGACGACTTTCTGCGTCTACGGGCGTGATCTGACCTTCCCATCCCGCGCGCCGCAGACGGTTTTGGCGCACCTCCACGAGACCCGATGGAACGGGCAACCCCCTGTCGCTCAGCCCAGTGTGGCACGGCCGCCCGCCCCCATGAAGGCGCGCAGGATCGACCGCGCCGGATACGGTTACATGCTCAGACGCGGGCGTTGCTGCGGCGTGGTGCCAAGCATCCTGCAAAACAGACTCCCCGACACCTTGGCCGTCACCGCGGTGCCGACCCCATGCGCCCGAAGGTCTTTCTTAGAGGCGCGAAACTGATATCGTCTTCCGTTTCGGGCGAGCAGCGTCAACGTTCCCTTCTGGACATTTTCGTGGACGATCTTGCCCGCGACCTTCTTAGGGATGCGCATGCCGTGTTCCGGCTGCTTGCATACCTTTATGGTGCCGGCGGCCAGCGCTATGCTGCTGGCCATCATCATGAGCACCGCCATGAGACCCGTGGTTGTGTATGACATCTTGCTGGTCATGAGAACCTCCATTGCGAGAAGAATGACCTCGCACGCGCCGCCGCTGGCCTTGCCGATGGGACCCGGCCAGTCATGCACTCCAACGACTACACGGTCAGCGAGGCGAGGGTAAAAAGTCCGCAAGTGCAAAGAACGCGAGCGGACGGCGAGGTGGGGGTCATGTACGCGCGTACGGCCCGCTTACACGAGCCACAACGGATGACCCCGTGGACAACCTGGATGTTGTGGGCGTTCTGCTTGTTTGGTGCATTCCGCAGCAACCGGAACGCCAGATGCCATTTAGAGAGTGCATAGTTTCCTTATAGAGCGGGCACTTTGCCATGTCAAGGAAACGATACGGCTGCGCACAGGACAATTTTGTAATGTTGTCGGTTGCCGGTGCGTTAGAGGCGCGGCGGCAAGCCTCCGGAAAGAGCGGCCATGGAATCGAGGCCGCACGGGCGCGGACCGTTCATCGGCTTTTCGCCGCCGCCCATCGCCGATCTCTCCGGGGTCGCGCTCGGCGGGGCCCAGTGCCCCGCGCATTCGCCATCGAGGGCGCACGGGGCCTGGGGCGACACACCGGCGGCGTGGCTCCGGTCTCGGCGGATGCCGCCTGTCTCCAAATAATGCTCACCCGGCGTCGCGAGTGCCTCCGCGCCGGACGCGGCGCAGAAGGCGGAAAGACGCCGGTCCCCGTGCCCGCCCGTTGCGGTTCGCCGCCCACTTTCTATATGATGGACCCAACCGATTGGACAGGAAACGGCACGCCATGGCCCATGCCCCCCACCGCGCCTTCGCCGAGGAGAGCGCCCGCAGGTCCGATGACGCCGACGCCTCCGACAAGGGTCGGGACGTGGTACGCCTCATCGAGCGCATTCGCGCGAAATACGCACCGCGCATCACCGGCGAACTGGTCATTCCGCCTCGCGCGGGCCAATATGTCCCCTTTCCCGCGGGGCTCGATGCAAGGCTTGACCATGCGCTGCGTGCGCGCGGCATCCACCAGCTCTACAGCCACCAGCACCAGGCCTGGAACGCGATCATGGACGGCCAGTCGGTGGTCATCGTCACGCCCACGGCCTCCGGCAAGACCCTGTGCTACAACTTGCCGGTCCTCCATCAAGCGCTCACGACTCGGGCCAAGGCGCTTTACCTCTTCCCGACCAAGGCCTTGTCCCAGGATCAGGTGGCCGAGATTCTGGAGTTGAACCAAGCCGGCGATTTGGGCGTACGGGCGTACACCTTCGACGGCGACACCCCGGGCGATGCCCGCAAGGCCGTGCGCACCCATGGGGATATCGTGGTCACCAATCCCGACATGCTCCATCAGGGCATCCTGCCGCACCATACGAAATGGGCGCAATTCTTCGAGAACCTGAGGTACGTCGTGATCGACGAGATGCATACCTATCGCGGCGTATTCGGCTCCCACATGGCCAATGTGCTCAGGCGCCTGAAGCGCATCTGCCGTTTCTACGGAAGCGCGCCGGTATTCGTGTTCTCCTCGGCCACCATCGCCAATCCCGGGGAACTCGCCCATGCGCTGCTGGGCGAGGCGGTCACACCCATCCTGGAGAGCGGAGCGCCGCAAGGCAAAAAGCACCTGCTCTTGTGGAACCCGCCCGTCATCAATGCCGACCTTGGGATTCGGGCCTCCAGCCGCTCCCAGGTGACCCGAATCGCCCGCTTCGCGCTCAAGAGCGGCCTGAAGACGATCATCTTTGCGAATTCGCGCCTCATGGTGGAAGTGCTGACCAAGTACATGAAGGACGTCTTCGACCATGACCCACGCCGCCCCGCCCGCGTGTCGGCGTACCGCGGAGGATACCTGCCGACCGAGCGTCGCGCCACGGAGAAATGCCTGCGCGACGGCCGCATCGATTGCGTCATCGCGACCTCGGCCCTGGAACTCGGTGTGGACATCGGATCGCTCGACGTCTGCCTGCTGAACGGCTATCCCGGCACCATCGCCGCCACCTGGCAGCGGCTCGGCCGAGCGGGAAGGCGCCATCGCGACGCCCTCGGCGTGCTGGTGGCCTCCAGCGATCCACTCGATCAGTTCATCGTACGCAACCCGTCCTTCTTTCTGGGGGCATCCCCCGAGCATGCCCGCATCAGCCCGGACCAACTGCTCATTCTCATGGATCACGTGCGCTGTGCCGCCTTCGAACTGCCTTTCCAGGACGGCGAGCGCTTTGGCGGCGAGCCCTTGGGCGACATGCTGGGCTACCTGGCAGAGGAGGGCGTCGTTCATCACGAAGGCGACCACTGGCATTGGATGGCGGACAGCTACCCCGCCAACACCGTGAGCCTGCGGTCGATCGCCGAAGGGAACTTCGTGGTCATCGACACGACGGACGGCAAGAAGGAAGTCATCGCCGAGGTGGACTATTCCAGCGCCGCCATGACGATCTACGAAGGGGCCATCTACATGGTGCAGGCCCGCCCCTGGCAGGTCGAGCGCCTCGACTGGGAGGGCCGCAAGGCCTTCGTGACGCGCACCCAGGCGGACTACTATACCGACGCAATCGACTACACCAAGCTCAAGATCCTGGACGAGTTCGAGCACAGCGGTGAGCCGTCGGCGTCGTGCGCCTGCGGCGAGGTCCATCTGGTTCGCCGCATCGCGGGCTACAAGAAGATCCGCTACTATACCCACGAGAACGTCGGCTACGGCCAAATCAGCCTGCCCGACCAGGAGATGCACACCTCGGCGGTGTGGTGGCGCGTGATACCCGCCGCGCTCGACAGCGTTTTTGCCAATCGCTGGAGCGCGCTCGACGGCTTCCTCGGCGCCGCCTACGCCATGCACTCGGTCGCCTGCCTCCTCAGCATGTCCGAGCGTCACGACATCGGGCGTGCGGTGGGCGACAGCCAAGCCGACTGGTTCGCCACGGTGTCGCCCGACGGACGGGCGATGCGCACCCCCTCCCCCGGCGCCGCGCTCGATGGGTTCATGCAGGGGGACCAGTTTTCGGCGACGGTCTTTCTTTACGACAACTATCCCGGAGGGGTGGGTTTATCGGCTCAGCTTTATGACTTGCGCGATAAAATCGTCGAGCAGGCCCAAGCGCTGGTCAGCCTGTGCGAGTGCCGCGAGGGCTGCCCGGCATGCATCGGTCCCATTCTCGCCGGGGAACAACAACGCGGATTCTCGCCCAAGGCGGCGGCACTCAAAGTGCTCTCCCTGCTGCGACCGCCGCACGATGCCTAACCACGAACCATGAATCTCAAGCGGCGGATAACCCTGCTCCGGACACAAAGCGGACACGCGGACGGCGCACCGTCCGCCGCTGCCCCGCCGCAGCCTTCCTTCAAGGAGCGTGTCGAGCAGCTGAGGCGGCCCGAGAACCCCCGCACCCCGATGGCGGCATGCGAGCGCGACACGGCACTCGCGCAACGGCTCAATGGCCGTCTGGTGGCCGACGGTTTGATCGAAGTGGACGATGTCTTTCCCCTCGCCCACGCGCACGGGCATCGGCCGCTGGCGCGCCTTCTCGATGCGCCCCTTGGCACGCTGGCGCCCGGCGGCGCGTCCGACCCCGAGGGGCTCTTGCTGGTCGACACCGAGACCACGGGGCTCGCCGGCGGCACGGGCACCATCGCCTTTCTCCTGGGTCTCGGACGCATCGAACGCGCGGGGCTGCGCGTGCGTCAGCTGTTTCTGACGCGCTTTAGCGGCGAAGGCGCCCTGCTGGCCCGCGCGCTGGAGTGGTTTCAGGCGGCGAACACGATCGTGAGCTTCAATGGCAAGTGCTTCGATCTGCCGTTGCTCGCCACGCGCTATCGGCTCCATCGCATGCAGGCCCCCTTCCAGCCGCTCGGCCACCTTGACCTGCTGCATGCGACGCGCCGGCTATTTTCCAAGTCGTGGGCCGACTGCCGCTTGCGGACTGCGGAAGAGCGATTCCTGGGGTTCATCCGCACCGACGACCTGCCCGGCCACCTGGTGCCCGTCGCCTGGTCCGCCTTCCTTCGCACGGGCGACCTGCGGTCGATCCCAGCAGTCCTGGAACACAATCGCTGGGACATCGTTTCGCTGGCCGCGCTAGCCGCCGAACTGGCGCACCTATATGGCAGCGCCACCCACCCCGAAGCCGACCTCGTGGCCGTCGCGCGCCAGAAGATCGCAAGCGGCAGACTGCAGGAGGCCGCGGAACACTTGAACGGACACGGGGGACGGCTCACGACGCCCGCATGGCAACTGCTGGCCAACGAATATCGCAGGCAGGGGCGGCATGCCCAGGCGATGGCCATCTGGGAGGCACTGGCCGCGCGCGGATCGAATGAGGCGATGGAGGATCTCGCCAAGCATCATGAGCATGTGCGGAAGGACTATGCGCGCGCCCTGGACTATACCCGTGCCCTGCTCGAGCAAGCGCCGGGCGAGGCACGGCACGGGCAAAGACAGGCGCGGCTCATGGCCAAGGCGCGCCGCGCCGGCTTGCTGCCTAAATGAGCGGGCTGCGCGCCGGTCGGCCGACGCCCGCTGAGAGAGTCGGATCGAGCGCCAGCGCCGCCCTGTCGGGCAGGGCCGCTGCCGCCTGTTTGAGCGGCAGCGCCGGATGGCGCTTGGGCGCATGCTTGGGCTGCGGCCTCTGCAGTATGCGCACGGCCTGCAGCAGCTGTGCATCGCTGCTGACGCGCCATGCGTGCGCGCTCATGCGCGCAAGATTGTCCGGGAGATCCGGCAGCGCGTCCTGAGCCAACGCCACCTTCGTGTTCGGGGAAATGCCGCGATGCCAAATGCTGTGCCCCAAGGGCGTCAGCCATTCCTCCACGGCGAGCAAAATGGCGGAGCCGTCCGGCAGCTTGAATTCACGCAGCACGGTGCCTGTGCCGAAGGTCTTCTCCCCCACCAGCACCGCCCGGTGCGAATCCTGCAGTGCGCCCGCGACGATTTCGGCAGCGCTTGCGGTGCCGTTGTCCACCATCACCACCATGGGAAAATCAGTCTTGGGCACGTCCGCCACCACCGGAATCGGCGTGACCTTCCCGGCGGCGTTCTTCTCGAGGACCACATTCCCGCTCGGCAGGAACTGGCTCGCCACGTCGACGGCTTGCGTCAGGAAGCCGCCCGGGTTGCTGCGCAAGTCCAGGATCAGCTTCGTCGCCCCGTGCCGCCTGGCCGCGGCCAGGGCGTTTTCCAGATCCCGCGAGGTGTGCTTGCTGAAGGTCGCGACCCGCACATCGGCGATGGAAGTGCCCGCCAGCATGGCCCAGCTCACGCTGGGGACGGTGATGCGCGCGCGGGTCAGCGTCACCGTGCGGATGCGATCCGTCTTGGGCGCCCGCAGCGTCAGCGTGACCTTGGTCCCGGCCGGGCCGGTGATGCGCTCGACCACTTGCTGCAAGCTCAACCCGGAGACGTCCTTCCCCGAGACCTTGAGAATGATGTCCCCGGGCTTGAGTCCGGCCTTTTGAGCCGGCGTCCCATCCATCGGCGCGACGACCACCACCTGGTTGTTCTTCATCTGGACCTTGGCGCCAATCCCGGCGAACTGTCCTTCCAGCGAGTCGTGCTCGAGGTGGAGCATCTTGGGGCTCAGGAAGGTGGAGTGGTCGGTGTCGCCCAATGCATTCACCATCCCGCTGATCGCGCCATAGGTCATCTCGCGCCGCGAAATCGTCGCGCGCGCGACATAATGCTCCCGAATGATGTCCCAGGCATTCGCCATCAGCCCGAAATCGGCCTGTGCCGCGGCCGGAATCTGGCCGTCAGGAATCGCGTCCGCCAATACCCCCCGGTCGAGCAGGATCCCGCCGACAAGGCCTGTGGAAAGAAGCAAGAACACGAGCGTGACGAGCCACCCCCGGCCGCCGATCGATTTTGCCATTTAGTGCCCCCGACCCCCACGCTTCCCGTTGCCCGCGCCCGACATTTCGCGACCCCCCATACCACGCGCCCGCTGGCCGACGCCTGCATCCGGCAGACGCAAAAGTACGACATCTTACCAGCTTGCACGGCAAACGCGTCATCTCATCGACAATTCTCGAAGCGCCATTCGCCTATTATGCCCATCCGCATCGGACGGCGGCACGACACGCCGCCTTGCCCCCGCCGAAACCGCGCCCATCGCCCCAATATGGGGCCAGCGGCCGGCGTTTTCCACCCCCGTTGGGGGCCGCGGCGCTTGAAGGAATGGGGGCCTTTGCTATATTTAGCTCATCCTGCACATACGGGCGGCGCCCCAGAATCCCGTACGCCCCTTTCCCGCTCAGGGCCCGCCGGCTTCTGCCGGGCGAGCGGACTTAGACGCAGCATGTCGCGCACAGTGCCAAAGGCACCGACGGCGAAAGCCATCGCCGTCTGATTCGGTTCAACTCGCCGGTGCCGCTGCCCGCGCCTTAAACGGCCCCGCGCGGCCTCCCGGGGACTCCTTTCTTCCGGAGAGGCCCTGCCGCATGACCGATTCCGACCACACCATCATCATTGCGTGCGTCTCCCCCGAGCTCGACTGCGGACGCTATCCTGTCAAGCGGGAGGTGGGCGACGTGCTGTCCGTGGAAGCCGACATCTTCAAGGAAGGCCACGAGGTGCTCGCTGCCGTCGTCAGGTTCCGTGAGGTGGGCACGCCAGCGTGGCACGAAGCGGCGATGACGCCCACGACGAACGACCGCTGGCAGGGCGAGTTTCCCCTGCCGCGCAATACCCGCTACCAGTACACGGTACAAGCGTGGACTGACGTGTTTGCCTCGTGGCGCCAGGACCTCGAAAAGAAATTCGAGGCCGGGCAGGCGGTCAGCCTGGAGCTGCTGGAAGGGCGGCTCCTGGTCGCCGGCGCGGCGCGGCGCGCGAACGGTACGGACCGCCACCGGTTGCAGCTCGTATTGGCCCATTTCGACCGCTTGGCCGACGCTCCCGAGCGGGAAGCGCAACGAGCCGAGATCCTGCTCGCACCCCCTGTGCGGGCAGTGATGGCCCGTGATCCTGACCGGCGCGACGTCACGACGTATGACCGCGAACTGGAGGTGGTCGTCGATCGCCCGTTGGCGCGGTGCGCGGCCTGGTACGAAATGTTCGCGCGCTCGCAAGGTACGCGCCCGGACGCAAGCGCCACCTTCCGCGATTGCGAGGCGCGCCTGCCTGACATCCGCGACATGGGGTTCGACGTGGTCTACCTGCCCCCCATCCACCCGATCGGCCGTACGCACCGCAAGGGACCCAACAACCGCACCGAGGCGGGCCCCGACGATCCGGGCAGTCCATACGCCATCGGCGCGGCCGAGGGCGGCCACAAGGCGATTCATCCGGACCTGGGCACACTGGACGACTTTCGCTCGTTCGTCCGCAGGGCGGCCGAACTGGGCATGGAAGTCGCGTTGGACTTCGCAATCCAATGTTCCCCCGACCACCCCTACCTCAAAAGCCATCCGGAATGGTTTCGCCATCGGCCGGACGGCACCATCCGCTTCGCGGAGAATCCCCCGAAGCGGTATGAGGACATCGTCGCGCTGGATTTTTACGGCCCTCACCGCGATGCATTGTGGGGCGAGTGGCGCGATGTCGTGCTGTTCTGGATCGAACAGGGCATACGCATCTTCCGGGTCGACAATCCGCACACCAAGCCCATTCCGTTCTGGGCATGGCTCATTCGCGACGTGCAGGCACGCCACCCCGACACGGTGTTCCTGTCGGAGGCATTCACCCGTCCGAAGATCCTGAAGGCCCTGGCCAAGGCGGGGTTCAGCCAGTCGTACACCTACTTCACGTGGCGCACCTTCAAGCACGAACTCATCGAGTATCTGCAGGAACTCACGCTCAGCGAAGTCAAGGAATACCTGCGCCCGAACCTCTTCACCAATACGCCAGACATCCTGCCAAGCTTCCTCCAGACGGGCGGGCGCCCGGCGTTCCAGATCCGCCTGGTGCTCGCGGCAACGCTGTCGAGCCTATATGGAATCTACAACGGCTTCGAGCTGTGCGAAGCGCAAGCGATCCCCGGCACGGAGGAATATCTGGATTCCGAGAAATACCAGTATCGGGTATGGGACTGGGCGCGCCCCGGCAACATCAAGGACTACATCTCCAGAATCAACAGGATCCGGCAGGAGAACCCGGCACTGCACGAACTGGAAAACCTTCGCTTCCACCCGGCCGACAACGACAACATCCTGTTTTATGGCAAGGAGAGCTTGGACGGGTCGAACAGCATCTTCGTTGCGGTCAACCTCGACCCCTTCGAGGCCCATGAAGCGACCCTGGAATTCCCGCTGCAAACGCTCGCGATGCCTCCTGACACGAGCTTCCAGGCGACCGAGTTGATTGCCGGCCGCAGGCATCTCTGGCGGGGGGCACGGCATCGGGTGCATCTCGACCCGGAATCCAATCCAGCGGCGATCTACCGGATCGCGCCGTGGCCCTATCGCGACTATGTGGAGACGTGCTTCTGAACACGCCGACGCCATGACTGAGGATGAACTTTCGTTGCCGGACGGCTGGTCAAGCCTGCTTCCGGTTGATGGAGACGCCACGAACGACGCGCCCGAGCAAGCCGGCCTCGAACGCCTCGAGGAGGACTGGCTGCCGCGTTTCGCCGCCCGGCAGCGCTGGTATGCCGCCAAAGGCGAGCCGCCGCGGCGCCTCGCGCTCATGGACTATGCGCGATGGGGCTCACCTGACGGCGGCAATCTCCTCGCCTTGGTCTGCACCCAAGATGAGGCCCAGACGCGCTACTTCATTCCGCTCGCCATCGACTGGAATGGCGCCGTGCAGCCTGCCGAGGCCGGTGCCGTCGTGGGACAGATCGTACGGCCCGGGCGCCGCGGCGTGCTCAAGGATGCCTTTGCCGTGCCGGGATTTTGCCGCGAGTGGGTATCCGCCATGAGGCATCACGTGGAACTCCCGTGCCTGCGAGGGCGAATGGCCTGGTCATCCACCTCGGCCTTCGCCGGGAGCGTGCCGGACGACCTCTCCGCGCTGCCGGTACGCGCACTCGGCACAGAAAGCAGCAACACTACCATGCGGCTGGGCGAGCGCTTGCTCCTCAAAATCTACCGTCGTCTGCACGCGGGAGTGCATCCTGAGCTTGAGCTCGGCCGCTTCCTCACCGACGTCGCGCACTTCCGCCACGCCGTGCCGCTCCTGGGGTCGGCCGAGTACCGCGCCGAGGACGGCAGGAGCACGACCCTGGCTCTGCTGCAGGACTACGTTGAGAACCAAGGCGATGGGTGGCACTATACCCTGGACTACCTGCGGCGTTTTCTGGCTGAGGCGGCTGCGCCCGCGCATGCCGGTTCCGCGTCGGCGGGCCACGAGAGCTTTCTGGGACTTGTGCGTATCCTGGGCCAACGCACGGGCGAGCTGCACAGGGCGCTCTCGCGTTCCACCGGAGACCCCGTTTTTGAGCCGGAGGTCGCAACCGATGGCGACCGAAGGGCCTGGGTCGCGCGGGTTCACGACGATGCTCGGGTCTCCCTCGACTTGCTTGCACGCCGCCTGCCCATCCTGAACGCGGCCCTTGGCGCCGAAGCATCGGCGCTTCTGGGGGCGCGCGATGCACTCGATGCCTGGATCGGCAGGCACCCACCCCCTCCTTCGCAGGTGCTTAAAACGCGCTACCACGGGGATTATCACCTGGGCCAAGTCCTGCTCACGGACCAGGACTTCGTGATCATCGATTTCGAAGGGGAACCGGCACGCCCCTTGGCGGAGCGCCGCGAGAAGCACTGCCCCCTCCGCGATGTCGCCAGCATGCTGCGGTCATTCAACTATGCGATGCATTCGGCGCTGGCCGCCGCCGGTTCGGAGGAGCGCGCAGCCGAACACGCGAAGCTCGGCCGCCAGTGGGAAAGGGCCACCCGCGTGGCCTTTCTGCGGGCCTACCGCAATGCCGTCGACTCCGCCAGACTCTATGGGACGTGGCGCGACGCCCAGCAACTGATCGAGCTCTTCCTTATGGAGAAGGCGCTCTACGAACTGCGCTATGAGCTCGACCATCGGCCGGATTGGGCGTCGATCCCGCTGAAAGGCATCCGCAACATCCTGTCGGACAGGCCACGAGGCATCGACCCCATTACGCCGAGCTGAAGCCGGAAGCTTGCCCCGGTGCCAGACACGCATGGGCGCGCGTATCCCGCAGAAATTCGCTTCGGCCACAAGCCACGCAGGAGCCGCAGCCGGGTTTCCGGGGTCGGCTTCATCATCGATTGAAGCCTATTCGCCTCCGCGACCTCTCCCAAGCACGCCGTGCGAGTCGCTGCGCGTCCGGCGCGCCCGCTCCCCGACCTGGGCGCCAAGGTTTCCCGCACGCCCGAATGAACTCCTGTGGCATACGACGATCTACCCAGATGACATCCCTGTGCGGGGGGGGGGCATAGGGGCAGCAGGAAGCTGCTCCCCGCGAGGGGAGAGGCGGCGCGCGCTCACCATCGCGCGCCTTTGCCCGACCCGTTTGCCGTCTGTCACCGCCGCCAGACGCGTGCGGCGCACGCCGCTGCCAGCCGCGAAAGACCGACACCGGATTCGACAGGGCGTCCCAGATAAGGGGCATGTGCGCAGGCACCGGCCCAGGAGATCGCCCGCCCTCCCCGGGGGGGACTTCCCTTGGGGCGCGCGGTCGAGGCTTCCCCTCCTCCCGTGTTACCGAAGGGACGCCCTGAAGGGGAACAGGGCGCTCTCACGCGCCGAAGGATAAACGGCGTAGCCGGCCTGCCCGGCCTGGGGCCTTCTCTCAGGCCGGGTCGGAGACATCGGTCCTGGAGGCGCAATACCGTCCGGGAACGTTCGAGAAAACTGAAAAAAGGAAACCCGTCATGCCTGACCGACACCCCCTCAACGCCGAGCAGGCGCGGCTCGAAGCGCAGCGGGAAGGACGCGAGAACTGGCGCCTATGGGGCCCGTACGTCTCGGAGCGTGCTTGGGGCACTGTACGGGAGGATTACAGCCCAGACGGCAGCGCGTGGGAGTATTTCCACTACGACCAGGCCGTCCACCGCGCCTACCGCTGGAGCGAAGACGGCATTGCGGGCCTGTGCGACGTCGAGCAGCGCCTGATCTTTGCGCTGGCCCTCTGGAACGGCCGCGATGCCATCCTCAAGGAACGGCTGTTCGGCCTGACCGGCCACCAAGGCAACCACGGCGAAGACGTCAAGGAATGTTACTTCTATCTCGACGCCACCCCCTCCCACAGCTGGCTGCGTTACCGCTACAAGTATCCCCAACGCGAATTTCCTTATGCCTGGCTGTTGGCGGAGAATGCCCGCCGCACGCGCGCCGATGCGCCCGTGAGCCTGCATGATAGCGGCGTCTTCGAGGAAAACCGCTACTGGGATATCGAAGCCCGCTACGCCAAGCTGGCGCCGGAACATATCCTGATGCGACTGACCGCCGCGAACCGCGGCCCTGAAGCCGCCACGCTTTGGCTGCTGCCGACGCTTCTCTTTCGCAATACCTGGAGCTGGAATCCGGGCGCGGTCCAGCCCCGGTTGCGGGAAATTGCCGCGCCCACCGGCGCGGCATGGGCCATCCAGGCCGATCATCCCTCCCTGGGAAAGTACTTTCTCTATGGGCGGGACTCGGCCGAGTTGCTGTTCACCGAGAACGAAAGCAATGCGGAAGTCCTGTGGGGCGTTCCGAACGCGCAGCCCTATGTCAAGGATGCCTTTCATCGCCACCTGATCCAGCAGGAGGCCGGCGCCATCAACCCGGCGCAGGTGGGCACCAAGGCTTCGGCGAGTCACTGCCTGACGGTCGCGGCGGCAGGCACCGCCACGATCGACATCGTGCTCTCACGCCAGCCGTCGATGACGCCTTTCGTCCGCTTCGATGCCACCTTCTCCGAACGCGAAGCAGAAGCGGCCGCGTTCTATGACCAGCTGCTTCCTCAGGCCACGGCGGAGGAAAGCCGCATCCTTCGCCAAGCGCTCTCCGGGCTCATCTGGAACAAGCAGTTCTATCACTATGATGTGGCCTGCTGGCTGGACGGCGATTGCTGTCCGCCGCCGGATACCCGCAAGCGCGGTCGCAACCACCAGTGGCGCCATCTGCGGCTCAAGACCGTCATCTCCATGCCAGACAAGTGGGAATATCCATGGTTCGCCGCGTGGGACCTGGCCTTCCACAGTGCAAGCCTGGCACTCCTGGATGTGGATTTTGCCAAGGACCAGCTCGAGCTCTTGCTCAAGGAGACGAGCCTGCATCCCGACGGCCTCATCCCCGCCTACGAGTGGGGCTTCGGGGATGTCAATCCCCCGGTCCATGCCGCGGCCGCCTTGAAAGCCTATCGCGCCGAACGCGTCCATCGGGGACGCGAGGATCGCGGTTTCCTCAAGCGCGTACTGCACAAGCTGCTGCTCCACTACGCCTGGTGGATCAACCGCAAGGACCAGGGGGGGCAGGGGGTGTTCGAAGGTGGGTTCATGGGCCTCGACAACATTTCCGTATTCAATCGTTCGCGCCGGCTTCCTCCGGGCTTTGCCCTGAAGCAGGCCGACGCGACCGGCTGGATGGGCATGTTCGCCCTGAACCTCACGTTGATCGCACTGGAGCTGACGATCGAGGATCCCAACTACGAGGATATCGCCATCCAGTGCTATAAACAGTTTCTCCACGTCGCCGCGGGCATTGCCGGGCACAACGGAAACGGGTTGTCGCTGTGGGACGAGAAAGACGGCTTTTACAAGGATCTGCTCCTGAGCCCCGATGGCGGGCAGCACCGCATCGATGTGTTTTCCTGGGTGGGGATCATTCCCTTGTTCGCCTGCGAGGTCGTCGATCGCCGGTTGCTGCGAACCGCCCCGCGATTCGCAGCCATGCTGGACGAACATGAGAACGGGGGGTTCGACGGCCGTGTCGTGTGTGCCTGCCCGGTGAACGAGAATGAGCGGGGCGAGCATCTGCTCTCGCTCGCCTCGCCGGAGCGGTTGACCCGCATCCTGAATCGCGTGCTGGACGAGGAGCAGTTCCTGTCCCGCTACGGCGTACGCAGCGTCTCGAAGGTCCATGCCACGCGGCCTGATGTGGGCGAACTGCCGGGTATCGGTCAAGCGCGCATGGAATACCAGCCGGGCGAATCGACCGGGGGCATGTTCGGCGGCAACTCCAACTGGCGCGGCCCCATTTGGCTGCCGACCAACTACCTTCTGATCCAGGCGATCGAAAAGTACTACCGCTATCTGGGCAAGACGTTCACGGTGGCCGCCCCATGCCTGGGCGGGCAGCCGATCAGCCTGAAGGAAGTCGCCAATCTACTGGCCGAGCGGATCGTCGATATCTTTCGCCGCGACGCACAGGGACGCATTCCCGCCTTTCCCGCCGATTCTCCCCTGCAGGGGGATCCTCACTGGCAGGACTTGCTGCTCTTCCACGAATACTTCCACGGCGAAAACGGACAAGGCTTGGGCGCCCAGCATCAGACCGGATGGACTGCGCTTGTCGCCAATCTCGTGTTCCGACGTCATCGCGAGGAGGTTCCGGCCTATTGGAGAACGCGCGAGGAAGAACCCGACAAAGGCGAACGGCAGCATCGCTGAAATGCGCTCCGGGCGGAGACTGCAAGTCTCATATCCGACCCGAAGCCATCCGCCGCGGGCGTCAACCCCCGCGTAAGCCCCGGGCCGCAGCGCCACGCAGCGCAGTCCCGGGGTCCAGGATGAGGTGCACAGGCACTTGCGCCAGCAGCTCGGAGAATCGCCCCTTGTCGACGAATGCCGCCATGAAGCCGCCCTCCGAAAATTTCTCAAGCAGCTTGGGGGCGATTCCGCCGCCGATGTACAGTCCTCCGGTCGACAGGGCCTTGAGGGCTAGATTGCCTGCCGCAGCGCCGTAGATCGCAAGAAACATGTCCAAGGCATGGACACAAATGTCCGCCCGTCCGCTCAAGCCCGCGGCGGCGATGGCCGGCGCAAGATCACCGCCGGCCTTGAGTTCTGCTGCAAGCCACGGCGGCTCCTTCTCGCCCTGGACGTCCCGGAGGAAGGTGTAGAGGTTGGCAAGGCCGGGGCCAGAGAGGACCCGTTCGACGCTCACATGCCCATGGCGTGCCGAGAGCCACCGCAGCAACGCCATCTGCTCCTCGCCGCGCGGCGCGAAATCCACGTGCCCCCCTTCCGATGCCGAGACCCGGTAATGGCCGTCAACGTCGATGAGGAGCGCCTCTCCCAGCCCGGTTCCGGCCGAGATGAGGGCCCGGTTGCCGTGTGCGCCGGGTTGACCCGCATTGAGCGTCACGATGTGTTCCGGGCCAAGGGTAGCGATACCCAGGGCATTGGCCTCGAGATCGTTGATCAGCCGCACGGTCTTGATATTGAGGCTTGTGGCCATCTCGCCTTCTGAGAGCGTCCACCCCAGATTGGGCAAGAGCGCCCGCCCCTCGATCACCGCACCCGCCACACCGAAGCAGGCCATCGCGGGCGAACAACCGGTGTCGGCCAGGAAGCGGCGGACAACGTCCTCAAGACTCACAAACTCGCTATTGGCATAGGTACGCGCCATCGTCGCCACGGGCGACGATGGGGAGCCCTGGAACACGGCAAGCGCACTCTTGGTGCCGCCGATGTCCCCCGCAAGAACCATGCTTGTCTCAGCCACGGCGGGAGTCCTTGTCAACGATGGGGCGCCAGGCGTGGCCGTTGCGCGCGAGCAACGCGTCGGCTTCGCGCGGCCCGTCGCTGCCCGCCGGATAGCCCGGGAGCCAGCTTGACGCCCGTGACCACGCCTCTTCGATCGGCGTGATCAAGCGCCATTGTGCCTCGACGCCGTCGCCCCGCGTGAACAACGTGGCATCGCCCCGCATGGCATCGAGCAGCAGGACGGCATACGCCGAGGGCGCGTTTTCGCCGAAGGCCGAGCGAAAAGAGAAATCCATGCTGACGGGCACGGCCTTCCTTTCGGTGCCCGGCTGCTTGGCACCGAAGCCCAGGCTGATGCCGTCGTCAGGCTGGATGCGCAGCACGATGGCATTTGTCTTTAGGCCCGCTTCCTGGGGAAAGAGGGTCTTCGGCGGATGGCGGAAATGGACGGCGATCTCGGTCACATGCCGCGCCAGGCACTTTCCCGTGCGCAGGTAGAAGGGCACCCCGGCCCAGCGCCAGTTGTCGACATGAAATTCCAGCGCGGTGTATGTCTCCACCTGCGAATCGGCGGCGACACCGGCCTCCTGGCAATAGCCCGGCACGGCCTGCCCGTCGATGTGGCCGGGCTGATACTGCGCACGCACGGTACGCTCGAGAACCTCTTCCGGTGTCATCGGATGGATGCTTCGCCAGACATCGGTCTTCTTGTCGCGCACCGCGTCGGCATCGAACGCCACCGGGGCCTCCATCGCGGTGAGCGCGAGCAGTTGCATCAGGTGGTTGGCCACCATGTCCCGCAGCGCCCCGGATTCCTCGTAATAACCGGCACGATGCCCCACGCCCAGGGGTTCTGCCGCGGTGATTTCCACATAGGCCACGTGATTGCGGTTCCACACCGGCTCGAACAAGGCGTTGCCGAAGCGAAAAAACAAGATGTTCTGCACCGTCTCCTTGCCCAAATAGTGATCGATGCGATAGATCTGCCTTTCCTCGAAGGCCGACGCCAGGGTGGCATTGAGCGCGCGGGCGGACTCGACATCGCGCCCGAACGGCTTCTCGACGATGATGCGTGACCACCCCGACTGTTCGGCGTTCAAGCCTGAAGACGCGAGCCCCTGGATGATGGCCGGTGCGGCGGTAGGCGCCGTGGCCAAATAGAAGAGCCGGTTGAGGGCGGCCGGTCGGGGCAGGCGCTGCAGGTGCGCCGTGAGCCGCTGGTAGGTGCCGGGGTCGGTGAAATCCCCCGGAAGATACGACAGGCGCGCCGCGAACATTTCCCACGCCCCCGCATCGAACGCCCCGCTCTTGTCGGCCTTCCCGACCCATTCCCTGAGCGATGCGCGGAACGCATCATCATCCATGGGCTGGCGCCCGATGCCCACCACATGGAAGGTGTCGGTCATGCAGCCGTGGGCTGCCAGATGAAAGAGCGCGGGAATCAGCTTGCGTCGGGTGAGGTCGCCGCTCGCCCCGAAAATCACCATGACGCAGGGATCCGCCTTGGGAAGCGTCGCCGCAGGAAAGTCTATGTGGGTGGTGACGTCCATCTCGGGGGTCATCGCTGGTCTCCCTCAGCCGCGGGCTCCTTGTGCCCGCCGAAGCCCTGCCGCATGGCGGAGAGCATCTTCTCCGCGAAGCTGTGCTCCCGGCGCGACCGGAAGCGGGCGTACAGCGCTGCGGTCAAAACCTCGGCCGGAACGGCCTCCTCGATGGCCGCCTGCACCGTCCAGCGCCCTTCCCCCGAATCCTCGACGAAACCGCTGAAATTGGACAAGTCGGGATTGTGCGCCAAGGCCGATGCCGACAGATCGAGAAGCCAGGAGCCCACGACGCTCCCCCGGCGCCAGAGCTCGGCGATGTCGGCAAGATTGAAACCGTAGCGCCGGTCTTCCGGCAGCGCGTCAGAAGACGCGTTGCTGAGAATATCGAACCCTTCCGCGTATGCCTGCATCAGGCCGTACTCAATGCCGTTGTGCACCATCTTGACGAAGTGCCCGGCACCCGATGGACCGCAATAGAGATAGCCCTCCTCCGCGGTTCCGCCCGTACGGCCCGGACTCGGCGCCACCCCGGCCCGGCCGGGGGCAAGGCCGCGCAAGGCCGGTTCGATCTGCGCAAATGCGCCGCGCTCGCCACCGACCATCAGGCAGTAGCCGCGCTCTAGCCCCCAGATGCCGCCGCTCGTGCCGACATCCAGATAGCGAATGCCCCGATCGGCCAGCACCTTCGCGCGCCGCACGTCGTCCTTATAGTAGCTGTTGCCGCCGTCGACGATGATGTCGCCCGGAGCGAAATGCCTTGCCAACTCCATCACCGTGCTTTCCGTCGCCTCCCCCGCCGGGACCATGACCCAAGCCGCACGCGGCGGCGCCAGCCTTTCCGCAAGCGCCGCGAGGCTCGCGGCGCCGGTCGCGCCCTCCGCCACAAGCTGCGCAACAGCCTCGGGCGTACGGTTGTAGACTACGCATTCATGCCCCGCGCGCATCAGCCTGCGCGCCATATTGGCGCCCATCCTGCCAAGTCCCACCATGGCAATTTGCATCGTTCGTCCTCAGGTTCTCGTCAGCCTAGGCTGGCCAACAGTTTGTCGTATGCCCCTACGAACAGCCTCACCCCGTCCTGCAACAGTCCATCGGTCACCGCATCCAGGGCAATCCCCTGGCTTTCCAACTCTTTCATGACGCGCTCTGCGGCGCCGACGTCGTCCGCCAGGGCTGCACGCGGCCGGCCATGATCGCGAAAGGCCTCCAGCGTGGCCGGCGGAACCGTGTTCACGGTATCGGGCCCAATGAGTTCCTCGATATAGCGCACGTCGCGATACGACGGGTTCTTCACGCCGGTGCTGGCCCACAGAAGACGCTGAGTCCGCGCGCCCCGTTCGGCCAGCGCCTTCCAGCGTGCGCCGGAAAATATCTCCTGGTAGCGGCGATAGGCGAGCTTGGCGTTGGCGATGGCGACACTCCCCATCAGGTTCCGGACCCGGATACGTTCCCGTTCGTCGCGCATCGCGTCCAGACGCTTGGCGAGGCGTGCGTCCACCTCGGTATCGATGCGGCTCACGAAGAAGCTCGCCACGCTCGCCGCGCCATCTACCGAAAGGCGCGCCGCCACGCGCTGCTCCAAACCGGCAATGTAGGCTTCGGCCACCCGCTCATACATGGGGCGCGCAAAAAGGAGCGTGGCGTTGACATTGATCCCCTCGGCAATCAACTGGGTGATTGCAGGCAACCCCGCATCGGTCGCCGGAACCTTGATCATGAGGTTCTCACGGCCGACGGCTCGCCACAGACGCCTCGCCTCGACGATGGTCTGCTCCGTATCGAACGCCAGCGCGGGCGGCACCTCGAGCGAAACAAAGCCGTCACGCCCACCGCTGGCGGCATAGGCCACCCGCAGCTGAGCGGCAGCGGCCCGGATATCGGGCAGAACCAAGCGTTCAAGAATCGCCGAAGGCGCGAGATGCTCTGCCCGCAATGACGCGAGCTCGGCGCGATAATCCCCGTCCGTGCGGATCGCCTTCTCGAAGATGGCCGGGTTGGAGGTGACCCCGCGCAGATCGTCTTCCGACATCAGCCGCGCCAGGGCGCCACTTTGCACGAGATGGCGGTCGATATAATCCAGCCAGACGGATTGCCCGAATTTTGGAAGCTCTGTAAGCGGATTCATCTGAATTGGACCTCGTTGACGGTGGCCTGCCCATTAGTCGGAAGCTGCGGCGTCCCCCGATGGGGATTTTCCTGGCGCAAGGGATCCCGGCTGCGGGGCGCCTTGCTGCTTTTACCGGGAGGATATCCCATGCGACCACCATGCATACATTCAGTTCAATTTGCGCATGACGCACGGCGGTCGCAAGGGCCAGGCTCTCGAGCCTCTCACCACACGCACACGCCCAATCGGCTTTCCGGGTCTTTGCGGCAAGACGCGCACCCAGCGGATAGACGGGTGCCATGCTTGCAAAGGGCGGCATTAAAACAATAGCCGTAATATGCCTGCGGCGCAGCGGGTGCGGCAGCGCACTTGGCGCGAGGGCCGGCGGGCAACGACCGTCCCCTTTCCCGTCTTCCGCGGCGAACTGCGCCACCGCCTTATGGACCGGCGGCGACACAAGCCGCACGGACAAACGGCTGCCTGCGCGGCAACGCGCAGGCCACGCCGGGGCAAGCCAAGGTTCCGCCGCAGGCACCCGGGGCGTCGAAAACTGCTCCGGCGGCCCGGGAATCCAGACGACAATCGCCCCCGGATCCGTGGGAAAACTGCTATTCTTGGGCGGCCCTCCGGAAGCAGTCATTGGTGCACAGATGAAACGCTTAATTCTAAGACGCGGACGTGAAAAATCGCTCAAGCAGCATCACCCCTGGATCTTCTCCGGGGCGATCGAGCGGCTCGAAGGGTCTCCAGCGCCCGGCGAGACGGTCGCGGTCGCGGATGTCCACGGAGAATTTCTGGCACTGGCGGCATACAGTCCCGCGTCGCAAATCCGGGCGCGGGTATGGAGCTTTGATGACGAGCCCATCGATACCGGCTTCTTGCGCCGGCGTCTGGCGCAGGCCTGGAGCGCCCGGGGCAGCCTCTTGCCCCCCGGCACCAGCGCCTTCCGCTGGGTCCATGGGGAGTCCGATGGGCTGCCCGGTCTGGTGATTGATGTCTACGATCAGACGCTGGTGATCCAGGTATTGTCCGCTGGCGCCGAGTATTGGCGCGACGCGATTGTCGAGGCGGCGACAGTCATCAGCGGGCGGTCCGGTGTGTTCGAGCGATCGGATGCCGATGTGCGCGCCCTCGAAGGTCTGTCGGCAAGGGTCGGGGGGCTAAGCGGCCATCCGGAATCGTTTCCGCTGATCGAGGAGCGCGGGTTGCGCTTCCGGGTCGATATCAAGGCGGGCCAGAAGACTGGATTCTATTTGGATCAAAGGGACAACCGGCAACGCATCGGCGAGCTGGCGAGAGATTTGGATGTGCTGAACGGCTTCTGCTATACGGGTGGCTTCAGCTTAAGCGCACTGCGGGGCGGCGCGCGTTCGGTGCTCTCCATCGACAGCAGCCGGCCGGCGCTCGACGCCGCGCAGGAAAACATGCGACTCAATGCGCTCGACGAGGGGAAGGCCGAATGGATGGAAGCCGATGTGTTCGCCGCGTTGCGTCGGCTGCGCGATCAAGGCAGGACGTTCGGGCTGATCGTTCTCGACCCGCCCAAGTTCGCCCCTACGGCGCACCACGCAGAAAAGGCAGCGCGTGCCTACAAGGATATCAATCTATTCGGGCTCAAGCTGCTGAAGCCCGGGGGACTTCTGGCGACTTTCTCATGCTCCGGGGGCGTCGGGCGCGAGCTTTTTCAGAAGATCGTGGCCGGCGCGGCGCTAGATGCCGGCATCGACGCGCAGATCGTCGGACGCTTCAGTGCGGCGGCCGACCATCCCGTCGCCCTCAATTTCCCGGAGGGGGATTATCTCAAGGGAGTGCTCGTCCGCCGCATGGATTGATCCCGCGCGCCCCTAGAAGAGCGAGAGCTGGGGATCGCGGGACGGGACACGAAAAAGGCCCGTCTCGAGCCTGACGGCGGCATCCCGGTATCCCAGCCGCCTGTGCGCCTTCCGGAAGCGCTGCTCAAGGAGAGACGCAAAGATCCCGGTGCCGCGCATGCGCGTGCCGAAACGCGGATCGTTGTCCCGGCCGCCGCGCGACTCGCGGATGAGGCCCATCACGCGAGAGGCCTTGAGCGGATGATGGGCTTCGAGCCACTGCTCGAACAGGGGCGCCACCTCATGCGGCAGGCGCACGAAAACGTAGCCGGCCTCGGTCGCGCCCGCCTCACGTGCAGCCGCAAGCACCCGTTCCACGTGCGCATCCGTGAGTCCCGGAATGACGGGGGCGACAAGGACACCCGTGGGGATTCCCGCCTTGGCCAGCCGTTCCACGGTGAGCAGGCGGCGCTCGGGAGAAGCCGCACGGGGCTCCAGCGTGCGCGCCAGGCTCCGGTCCAGCGAAGCGATCGACACGAAGGCCTGCGCCAGCCCCTGCGAGGCCATGGGCGACAAGACATCGAGATCGCGCTCGATGAGGGAGGACTTGGTGACGATCGTGCACGGGTGCCGATGGTCCGCCAACACCGCCAGGATTTCCCGCGTGAGCCGCCATTCGCGCTCTATCGGCTGATAGGGATCCGTGTTGGCGCCGAGGGCAATGGGCGCGACGCGATAGCTCGCCTTGCCCAGTTCGCGGCGCAACTGCTCGGCGGCATTGGTCTTGGCGACGAGGCGGGTCTCGAAATCCAGCCCTGAGGAGAAACCAAGATAACCGTGGCTCGGACGCGCATAGCAATAAATGCAGCCATGCTCGCAGCCGCGGTAAGGATTCACCGACTGGGAAAACGGGACATCGGGCGAGTCGTTCCGGCTGATGATGCTGCGGCTCGTTTCGGCATAGACCACGGTCCGCGGCACAGCGTCATCCGGCGGCCGTTCCCATCCGTCGTCAAAAGCCTCCCGCGCCAGGCTCTCGAAGCGAGACAACGGGTTAGCGCACGCGCCGCGCCCCTTGATCGGTTCAGCCGGCATGCCCGCAAGCTCCCCGGGCGCCGCGCAGCGGGGCGATGCCAGGGCTCAGGCGATTTCCCGGGCTCCCGGCACAACCCACGCGGGGCTCACCCCTCGGGCTCTTCAAGCGTCTCCCGTGCCTTTCTTTCCCACACATCGAGACACTCCAGCCCGCAGAAGTAATGCACATAATCAGGCCCCTCGATGCTTTGCGCCACTGACGCCGGAATCTCCGACAGGCAGATCGCGCAGGCGACGACCGTGCACGCCTCATCCGCTTCGCAGGCACTGATCTTGGCGCCGCCGGGGCTCACATTTTCCGGATCATCCATGATAAGCTCGCCTCCCGTACGCTCCGAACCACCTACAATGAATTATACCAGACGGACGCATCGCCCTCGACAGCCCGTACCGTGAGCTTTCATCCTCTCTATCGCGCCCAGGCCTTGCGCGAAATCGAGCGTCAAGCCGGCGCCCAAGCCCGTCCCCCGCTGATGGAACGGGCCGGCCTCGCCATCGCGCGCGCCGCCGGCACGCTGAGGATGGATCTGCCGCTGCCCATACTGGTGGTGGCCGGACCAGGAAACAACGGCGGCGATGCCCTGGTGGCGGCCCGCCACCTGGCCGATTGGGGCATGGCGGTCGACCTGGTCTTCACAGGCCGAATCGAGCGGCTGTCCGCGGATGCCCGTCGCGCATGGAACGCCTGGGCCTCGACCG
Organism: Pseudomonadota bacterium; assembly: GCA_021788645.1. GTDB lineage: Bacteria > Pseudomonadota > Gammaproteobacteria > Burkholderiales > JAKAFK01 > JAKAFK01. The sequence goes on along the minus strand of JAJYKK010000039.1, from coordinate 6,379 downwards.
GCCGCCCATCCCATGCGGACATTCCGCCCGCCGGCCGCTGGTCGCTCGCCATCGATGGTCTTTTCGGGACAGGGCTCACGCGGGACATCGGAGAAGCGGATCGCCGCCGCATCGCAAGAATCAACGCCCTCCCCTGTCCGGTCTTGTCCATCGACGTGCCCAGCGGGCTCGATGCAGACACCGGGCTCGTGCGGGGTTCGGCGGTGCGCGCGACCCTGACGGTCACCATGCTGGCCCGCAAGCCGGGGCTCTATACCTTGGACGGCAAGGATCTGGTCGGGCGCATCCAGTTCGAAGACCTCGGGGCCGATGCCCCGAGTCTCGTCGCCCCCGAGGGTTTCCTGCTTGACCGGTCGGTGTCCTCCTTTTTGCCTCGGCGGCCGGCCAACAGCCACAAGGGCCATTTCGGCCAGATCGGCATCCTGGGCGGGGCCGATACCATGCTCGGGGCCGCGTTTTTGGCCGGTTCGGCCGCCCTGCTGGCCGGGGCCGGACGGGTCCATCTTGGCCTCCTCGCAGCCGACCTCCCCGGTTTCAACCCGTGCCAGCCCGAACTCATGGTCCGGCCTGCCGAAGCGCTGCTCGCCATGGAGCGCCTCACCTGTCTGGTGGCGGGCCCCGGGCTCTCCCAATCGACACAGGCAAAGCGCTGCCTCACGCAAGCCCTGGAGCGCGATATGCCACTCGTGCTCGATGCCGATGCGCTCAACCTGCTCGGCCAGTATCCAGACCTCGCGGCACGGGTGCCCGCCCGCTCGGCGGCCACCGTGCTGACCCCGCACCCGCTGGAGGCGGCCCGGCTGCTGCGGCGCGCACCGGCCGACATCCAGCGCGATCGCATCGGCGCCGCCGGCGAGCTCGCCCGTCGCTTCCAATCGTACACCGTCCTAAAAGGCAGCGGCAGCGTCTGCGCAGAGCCTGCCGGGACCTATTATGTCAACCCGACCGGCAATCCGGGCCTCGCATCCGCCGGAACGGGCGATGTCCTCTCGGGCATCCTGGGCGCCCTGATCGGCCAAGGCCTCGCCGCGCCCGATGCCCTGCGGCTAGGCGTGTATCTGCACGGTGCCGCGGCCGACGACCAAGTCGCCCGCGGGGAAGGGCCCATCGGCCTGACGGCCTCCGAGGTGGCCTTGGCGGCGAGGCGCGTCCTCAATGACTGGGTATACGGCCCTCCCCTCTAAGGCGAGAAGGACGAGGCGCGATCAGGGTCTGGCCGACTGGGGCGCCTCGCCCAAGACGCCAAGCTCCGCCGGGATTTGAAGATAGACGAGATGCAGATGCTCGTCCTTCAGGCGTTCGATGAGGACCTTGGCGTGCTCGGGCTTCGCCGCAAACACGACCTCCATCGGCAGGTCGCCCGCCAGTTCGAAGAAGGTCTCTTCGTGAATCACGCCGTGTCGTCCGTAGCCCGCAATCGCCCGAAAAACGGACCCGCCTGCGATGCCAGTGCGCTTTGCTTCCTCGAGGAGCCACTCATAAAGCAGCTTGCCGCCGTGTTTTTGCGACTCCAGGACGAAAAATTTGAGATAAACGCCTTGCATGGCTCGCACCTCCTAGGCCTTCAACAATTTGATCGTCCAGATGCCGAGGCCGGTCATCGCCAGGGATCCGGTCACATGCACCAGGACCTCCGTCGCGCCCCAGAAGAATTGTTGGCGTGAAAATAGGGTGACGACCTCGGCCGAAAACGTCGAGAACGTGGTCAAGGCCCCGAGGAAGCCGGTGATTACAAGAAGCCTTGCCTCCGGTGCAAGGCCGGGGTGCTGGGCAAAGAACGCGATGGCCAATCCAATCAGATAGCCGCCCATGAGGTTTGCCGCCAATGTCCCCAGCGGCAGCGTCGGAAACACCGGGTTAAGCCAGACGCCGAGCCCCCACCGCGCCCACGCCCCCATGGCCGCGCCGAGGGCCACCGAAATCACCGAGTACAGTCCCACCGAAACAGTCCTCCTTGCTCATTTTCGCGTCAGTATAACCCCGATTCCCGCGTCCTGGCAAAGGCGGCATGATTCAGCGCACCACCTCAAGCCACGCCGCAAGCCCCAGCAAGGTGGCGCCCAGCACCGGCAGCGTCAGCACGACCCCGGTGCGGAAATATTCGCCCCAGCTCACGTTCAGCCCGCGCCGGCGCAGCACATGCAGCCATAGCAAGGTGGCAAGGCTGCCGATCGGCGTCATCTTGGGACCGAGATCGCAGCCCACCACGTTGGCATAGGTCATCGCCGTGCGCATGGGCGGGGAGAGCGCCGCCGCATCGTGGATCGCCAAGTTGCCGAGGAGCACGGCGGGCAGGTTATTCATGACCGCCGACAAGGCGGCAAAGAGCCCCCCCGCCCCCAGTGCGCCCAGATAGATCCCATGCCGGCCTAAGTGATCCAGCACGCGCGCGATCATGCGGGTCAGGCCTTCGTTGCGAAGCCCGTACACGACGCAATACATGGCGAGTGAGAACACCACGACTTGCCACGGCGCCTCGCGTATGAGCGTCGCCAAGGGAATCACGCTTCTGGGTTGTTGCGGCAGCCAATGCGCGCGGGAGGCGGCCGCGATCAGGAGCACCGCGCCCGTACCCACGATGACGGAGGTCGGAAGACGCAGATGCGACTCGGCCAGATAGCCGCAGGCCAAGCCGGCCAGGACGGCCCAGCCGGCGTAAAAGACGAAGGGATCGCGGATCGCCGTGCGCGGCGGCGCGAGGGCCGAAGCATCGAACCGCGCGGGCAGGTGCCTGCGATAGAACAGCCACAGGACGCCCAGGGTTGCCGCCAGCGCCACCAGGTTCACGGCCATCATGACGGAAGCATACTGCGTGAAGGAAATGCCGAAGTAATTGGCCGTCAGGATATTCACGAGGTTAGAGATCTTGAAGGGCAGGCTGGTGGTATCGCAAACGAAGCCCGTGGCCATGATGAAGGCGGTCATCGAGGCCTTGTTGAATTTCAGGGCGTGCAGCATCTCGATGACCAGCGGCGTCAGGATGAGAACCGCCCCATCGTTCGCGAAAACCGCTGAGGTGAGCGCCCCCAGGAGCAACACCAGGACGAACAGGCGGTGGCCGCGGCCACCGCCTAGGCGCACCACGTGAAGCGCCGCCCATTCGAAGAAGCCGGCCGCATCCAGCACGAGGGAAATCAGGATGAGGCCCACCAGCGTGAAGCTCGCATCCCATACGATGTGCCACACGGCAGGAATGTCGGACGGCGTAATGACGCCGGCGGCAAGGGCCACGACGGCGCCTCCCATGGCGCTCCAGCCCACGCCGAGGCCGCGCGGCTGCCAGATCACGAGGGTCAGGGTGCAGACAAACAGCACGACGGCGATGGCCATGGAGATTCTTCTTGTCAAAGGGATCGCAAAAAGTGTGCAGTCTCGCAGGCTGGCCGCGCGGCGCGCCTGCTAGGCGACGAGCGCCACGCTTTTCACCTGAACGAACACGCGCTGGCCGGCATGCAGCGCAAGCAGGCTGGCCGACTTGCGCGTGATTCGCGCCAATATGCGGCGACCGGGAGCCACGCCGATATGCACGTGAAGCTGAGCCGGGGAATACGCCGAAAGCGTTTCGATCGTCCCCTCGAGTATGTTCAAGATGCTGGTGTCGGTGGAGCGACTCAGCGCGAGGCTCACATCGCGTGCCAGGATGCGCACCCTGACCGCCGCCCCAACGGGGAGCGCGTTGCGGCTCAGGATCAGGCGCCCGCCGGCGAAGTCCACATGCGTCAGCTGGAACGCATTGTCGTGCTCGGCAACGACAGCGTCAATCACTGTCGCCGCATCCTCCAGATGGGCCAAGGGCGAATCTGGGCGGGTGGCCAGTTCCTGAAGCGGCCCCGATGCTGCGACAGACCCCTCCGCGATGAGCAGCAGATGGTCGGCAAGGCGACTGACCTCCTCGAGCGAATGGCTTACATAGACGACCGGGATCGACAGCTGGCGATGCAGGGCTTCCAGATACGGCATGATCTCCCCCTTGGCCGCTGCGTCCAACGCCGCGAGCGGCTCATCCATGAGGAGCAGCCGTGGGCTTGCGAGCAAGGCGCGTGCGATGGCGACCCGTTGCTTCTGCCCGCCCGAGAGCTGCTGCTCGCGGCGGTCCAGCAGAGGCTCCAGCCCCAGCCATGCGATGGCTTGATCCATGTCGACTGCACGCTTGGCCGCAGGGGTCCGTCGCCACGCAAAACGCAGGTTGTCGCGCACGCAAAGGTGCGGGAACAGGCGAGCATCCTGGAATACATACCCCAATGGGCGCTTGTGCACCGGCACGAAGACCCGCCGTGCCTCGTCCTGCCAGACTTCCCCGGCCACACTGAGAAAACCCACGGGCGAGCGCTCGAATCCGGCCAGGCACCGCAGCAACGTCGTCTTGCCCGAACCCGAGGGGCCGAACAATGCGGTCACGCCCCGCGCGGGCATGGCAAACTTCGCCCGCAGCGCGAACGCCTCGCGCGCCAGTTCGAAGGATCCCTGGATCATCGCGCCCACCGGGGTCGGTCGACCGGGCGGCGCGAATAGACCGCGAGCAGCGCCGCAACCGAGAAGATGACCAGCACCGCCGACAAGCGATACGCCCGGGCGTAAGCCAGCGCATCGACGTGGTCAAAGATCGCAATCGATGCCACCCGCGTCCTGCCCGGGATGTCCCCGCCGATCATCAGCACGACGCCGAACTCCCCCACCACATGGGCAAAGCCCAAAGTCACCGCGGTCAGGAGGCCTGGACGCGCAAGCGGCAATACGATCGCGCCGAAACGGTCCAGCGGTCCCGCACGTAGCGCTGCGGCAGCCTCGAGCAGCCCCGCATCCACGGCCTGGAATGCATTTTGCAGCGGCTGAACGACGAACGGCAGGGAATAGACGATCGAGCCCAGCACCAGGCCCGAGAAGGAGAAAACCAACGGTGCGCCGCCCAGCGCGCGCCATACGCTGCCGACCGGCCCTTGCGGGCCGAGGAGCATGAGCAGGTAAAAGCCCAGCACGGTGGGCGGCAGCACCAGCGGCAAAGCCACCAGCGTTTCAATCGCGGGCTTCCATCGCGAGGAGGTGCGCGCAAGCCACCATCCCAGCGGCATGCCGAGCAGCATCAGACAAGCGGTCGCCGTGCCGGCAAGCCGCACAGTAAGCCACAGCGCCGAGACATCCGCCGCCGACAGCATCAGCAGGCGTTCTCAAGTCCCATAGCCGGCCGCCCTGATCGCCCTGCGCACGGGCGCGGTACGCAGGAAGCGATAAAAAGCGACGGCCGCGGGATTGCCGGCGCCCGCCGTGAGGAGCACCGCCTGCTGTCTGAGCGGACGGTATAGCGTCTGCGGCACCTGCCAATAGGACCCATGATACGCCCGCGCCTCGGCACGCACCTGGGCGAGCGAGACGAACCCAAGCGCGGCGTTGCGAGACGCGATGAACTCGAAGGTCTGGCCGACGTTCTCGCCATCGACGATTCGGCGACCCAGCGTGTGCCAAAGCCCCAGACGGGTCAGAACCTGGCGCGCCGCGGCGCCATAGGGCGCCGTGACCGGGTCCGCAATGGCCAGATGCGAGAAATTCCCGCGCGCAAGCACCGCCCCGTGCGCGTCCACCTCCCCGGGTCGGGCGCTCCACAGGACGAGCCGGCCCACGGCATAGGTAAAGCGGCTTCCGCCCACGGCGCGCCCTTGGGCGACGAGCCGCTTCGGCGTCTTCGCGTCCGCCGAAAGGAAAATATCGAACGGCGCATCGTTCGAAATCTCGGCATACAGATTCCCGGTCGAGCCCATGCTGATCAGCACGCGGTTGCCGGTCGTCTTCTCGAAGTCCCGGGCGAGGCCGGTGAGCGTCGGCACGAAGTCGGCGGCCGCGGCGACCCGCACTTCCCCGGCTCGCGCGCCGTACGCGGCAAACAGGAGCGCCGCCCCCACCATCCAGATCATGAAGTCTCCCACCGCTAAAGTCCTTGCGGCCTTGTAACGGGGGTTTCTTGGGTCGACGACCAGAGCGCAGGGGTGTTGCCACCCCTGCGGCTTATCACGATCTTGCCAGGCGTGGATTGCGTTTCCGCAACCGGCTCGCAGCCTTCCGCCCCTACCTTGGTCCTTGTGATCCCGCACCGCTTCCTTTTTCTTTCGGCGAACGCGCCCGACAGCAACAACCGGACACCCCGCATGGCAATGACCGTCGCCGCGTTGTGATCCGCGTGCGCGACGTTCCCGCAGCTTAGGCAGACGAATCCGGATTGCGACACCCGGTTGTCCTGGTGAATGTGGCCGCACGCGGCACATTCCTGCGAAGAATAGAACGGTGGCACTTCGATAACCAGCTTGCCTTGACGGCGAGCCTTGGACTGCAAATACACCAGAGTCTGACCCCAGGTCGAGGCCAGAAGGGACTTGTTGAGGCCGGATGT
>JAJYKK010000038.1 GCA_021788645.1 Pseudomonadota bacterium | reverse complement strand
TCGTCTGCGGCCTCGGAAACGCCCGTGTGCCAAGCCATTCGAGCCGTTTCCCGGTTGCCCGGCTAAACGGCGCAAACAGGATAATAATGTATATTTATTGAAAGGGAGGCGGCTTCTGGTCCATGCCCGGGACCGAAACATGCGCCGCCGTCCGCGAGCGCATTACACCGTGTCACTAGGGAGACCGATATGGAATCAGGACGCAAAGTCGCAGTTGCCGCAATGCTGCTCGCCATGGTGTGTTCCGCCTCCGCCTGGGCCCAGTGGGGGGGGAGGGGTTATCGGTTCAACCAGGGCAATACGCCCGGATGGACGCTGATGACGCCGGCGGAGCGGACGGCGTATCGGGACCAGATGCTCTCTGCGAAAACCTATCGAGAATGCCACACGATCTGGGTAGCGCACCGCAAGGCGATGGAAGTGCGTGCCAAGGAAAAGGGCGTCACGCTCAATACGCCCCGTTTCAACGCCTGCGATCGGATGAGGGCGCGCGGCTTCATCAAATAGCCGGGCGTTCCGTGTTGCGAGACCGGACGGCGCAGCCCTAGGCTTCTCTTCGCGGACGTCGCGGGTTGCCGATCGCCTCGGCCTCATCGGGGAGATCTGTGAGCATGACGCGAGGTGCGGCTCGTCTTTGCACCAGGATGATCCCTCGGCGACCCTGCCGGATCCTTCATCTCTTGCGCCCTCGCGGCGAGGCCGCGGGGAAGCGTTGCAAGCCGGCGCGAGGCCTAGGGCAGGAGAGGCGGCAGGGGAGCGCGCCGCAGCAAAATATGACCGTGAGCGAGCGCAGTGATCTTCATCGGCGGCGAGTCCGCCGGCCCCAGGGATCTGCGGGTTCCGGTGCCGTGCGCATCGCCTGCGCCGGCCACGGGCGAGGCGGGGCATGAGCGCCGCCGCTGCCCAAATGCCTGCCGGGCTGAGCGTGGCGGAAGCCGCCGGGCGCCTGCGCGCGGAAGGGCCCAACGCATTGCCCGGCCGGGCACGGCGTACCGCGTGGGACATCGCGCGGGACGCGAGCCGTGAGCCGATGTTCGTGCTCCTCTTCGGCGCCGGTTTGCTTTACCTTTCGTTTGGCGACGTGCGCGAGGGGCTGACGCTGTTCGGCTTCGTCGTGGTCATCGTGGCCATGACGCTTTACCAGGAAGGCAAGGCCGAGCACGCGCTGGAGGCGCTGCGCGACCTGACGAGCCCGCGCGCGCGGGTGGTGCGCGAGGGCGCCGTGCGCCATATTGCCGGCACGGAAGTCGTCCGCGGGGATATCTTGCTGCTGGGCGAAGGCGAGCGGGTGCCGGCCGATGGCGTCTTGCTGTCCGCCAACGACCTGCAGGTGGACGAGTCGTTGCTGACCGGCGAGGCGCTTCCCGTGCGCAAGCGCGCGGCCGCCGACAGCCTTCCGCCGGCGCGGCCGGGGGGCGACGACACGCCATTTGCCTTTGCCGGAACGATGGTCGTCGGGGGCCAGGGGGTCATGGAAGTGCGCGCGACGGGCGCGCGCAGCGAAATCGGCCGCATTGGCGTCGCGCTGGGGACGATTGCGCCGGAGGAATCGCCCCTCAAGCGACAGACCGCGTTGCTGATCCGAAACACGGCGCTGCTCGCGCTGGCGGTCAGCGTCTTGCTGACTCTCCTGCAGGGTCTGCTGCGGGGCGACTGGCCGGACGCCGCGTTGGCCGGCATCGCGCTGGCCATGTCGCTGCTGCCCGAAGAGTATCCGGTGATCATGACGGTGTTCCCGGCCTTGGGGGCCTGGCGCCTCGCACGCGAGCGCGTCCTCACGCGACGGATATCCGCGATCGAGGCGCTGGGTGCCGCCTCGGTCCTGTGCGTGGACAAGACCGGTACCTTGACCCAGAACCGCATGCAGGTCGCCGAACTGTATGCCCAGGGGCAGCGGCAGGCGGCGGAACCGGATGTGCCCGTGCCCGCGTCCTTCCACCGCCTCATCGAGTTCGCGGTGCTCGCCAGCGAGATTGCGCCCTTCGACCCCATGGAGCAGGCGTTTCACGCCTTGGGCCGGCGGGCCTTGCCCGAGTCGGCATGGGCGCATCCGGGCTGGTCGCTGGCGCATGAATATTCCCTTGCGGTCGACTTGCGTGCCATGGGCCACGTCTGGCGTCCGGCGCGGGGAGACGCATTCATCGTCGCCGCCAAGGGGGCGCCCGAAGACATCCTCGCCCTGGGGCGGGAATCGGATGACGTGCGCGTGGCGGCGCTGGCCGCCGCCGATGCAATGGCCTCGCGCGGCATGCGGGTTCTCGCGGTCGCCCAGGCGAGCTTTTCTGGGGGCGCCTGGCCGGCCGACCTGCATGGGTTTGACTTCGCATTCCTTGGCCTGCTGGGCCTCGCCGATCCGCTGCGCGAAGGCGTGCGGGAGGCGGTGGGGCAATGTCAAGAGGCCGGCATCCGCGTTCTCATGATCACCGGCGACTATCCGGCGACGGCGCGGGCGATTGCCGAGCGGGCTGGCCTCGCGCCGGGTGCGGTGATCAGCGGGGAGGAGATCGCCTCGCTGCGCGCGGATGACCTTCGGGCCCGGCTCCACGGCGCGCAAGCGTGCGCCCGCATCACGCCGGAACAGAAGCTGCGCATCGTGCAGGCGCTTCAGGCCGATGGGGCGGTCGTGGCCATGACCGGTGACGGGGTCAACGACGCGCCGGCATTGAAGAGCGCGCACATCGGCATCGCCATGGGCGGCCGGGGCACGGACGTCGCGCGCGAGGCGGCGGCCCTTACCTTGCTGGACGACAACTTCGTATCGATCGTGTCGGCCGTGCGCCTTGGGCGGCGCATCTTCGACAACATGCAGCGATCGATGTCCTACATCCTCGCGGTCCACATCCCGATCGCGGGGGGGGCGCTGCTGCCGGTGCTGGCCGGCTGGCCTCCGCTGCTGTCGCCGATGCATATCGCGTTTCTCGAGCTCATCATCGGCCCGGCGTGTTCCCTCGCTTTCGAGGGGGAACCTGCCGATCCCGGGCTGATGCGCCGTCCGCCGCGAGCCCCGCAGGCGCCCCTGTTCGCGCGCGGCAGGATCGTCCTGGCGGCGGTGCAGGGGGGGGTGTTGCTGGCGGCGGTGATCCTCGTGTACGGGTGGGCGCTGGCGCACATGCCCGAGAACGCCGCGCGGGCGGCGGCCTTCGTGGCGATGGTGACGGGCAACCTGACCTTGCTGCTTGCCTTCCGCTCGCAAACCTATTCGATCATGCGCACACTCTTGCGGCCCAATCCGATTCTGTGGGCCATCATCGTGGCCTGCGTGGTGTTACTGGCCGGCGTGATCTACGTCCCGGGACTGCGGGAAGCCTTTCGGATGAGGGCGCCGGTGCCGGCGTTCCTGTGGGCCGGCGTGGGGGTCGGCATGGTCTCGGTCCTATGGTTTGAAGCCGTCAAGTGCGTTGGCCGGCGTCTCGAACGCCCTCGTCCGCGGACATGATGAGCGAGCCCTGAAAGGGCATGGGGAGGGGGGTGCGGGACGGCCCCTGACGATAGAAAGCGCTTGGGGCGGCAGGTGGTGCCATGAAGAAAAATACGCGCGCGGTAGTACGGGAGCAGCGGTTCGGATGCAGCCATCTGGCCTGGGCGATCGGGGCCTTGTTTTGTGTCGCCGAGCCCGTTCGGGCCGATCCGCCCACCTTCACGCCGGGCGTGAGCGCGGGGCCGTCGGCGATGTCGGGCGAGCTCTTGCGCCAGCAAGGCATTCCTGCCCTACCGGTGGCGCCCGTCTCTCCGGCCGACGCGCTGTCACCCCAGGCCTTGTCCTCCGCCAAACCTGAGCCGGGCGGATTGCCCGTCGGATCGTTTCGGTTCTACCCGGACCTGTCCGTCTCCGAGCTTTATGACAGCAATCTCTATTCCACCCGTACGGACGAAGTCCATGACTGGGCGACGGTCTGGTCCCCGACGCTGGCCATCCGCTCCAACTGGGCGCATCACAGCCTGAATTTCTGGACCGGCGCCGACGCCGAGCGCTATCACACGCACAGCACCGAAGATGTCACGGACGAATGGTTCGAGGGCCAGGGGCGCTACGATATTTCCCAGAAGAGCAATGTATACGCCGGCGGCGGCATCAGCCGCAATCACGAAGACCGGTACAACATCGATCCGGCGCGCACCGGTCTGACCCCGACGGTCTTCTGGGACACCAAGGCGAATGTCGGCGGGTTCCACCGGTTTGGGCGTGCTTCGCTGCGCATCGGCCTCAACTACCAACATTTGCGATACGAAAACGTCGCGGCGCCTACGGGCGGGACGATCGACAACAGCGATCGGAACGTGACGCTCACGTCCGTCGGGGGCCGGGCGGCCTGGGCGCTTACGCCCAAGTATCAGGCGTTCGCCCAGATGGCCACCGACACGCGCCGCTACGACATGAGCACCGTCGGCCGGGACTCGAACGGCTACCGGGCGGCGGTCGGCCTTGGGCTCGACCTGGGCGGCAACAACACGGCCGAAGCCTATTTCGGTCACATGCGGCAAAGTTACGACAACAGCGCCTATTCCACCCTGAGCAAGCCCTATTTCGGCGCCAGCGCGAAATTCGCCATTTCGCCTACCGCCTACGTCACGGGCTTCGTCGACCGCACGCTGGAAGAAACCACGCTGCCCGGATCATCCGGCTATCTCGACACGGTCGTGGGTGCCCGAATCGATCAGGACGTGACGCAGAATCTTGCGGTGAACGGTCGGTTGGCGATAGAGAAAAGCCAGTTTCAGGGGATCGACCGGCAAGACGAGTATCTGGATGCCGGATTCGGTGCCAAATACTACGTCAGCCGGGAAATCTATCTCGTTGCCGATTACCGCATGCTGCTGCGCCGCTCCAACGCAACCACGGTGGTGGTGAACGGCGTCCAGGACACGTTCGATTTCGCGCGCAATCAGGCCTTCGTTGGCATTGGCTATACGCCCGGGCATGTGCCGCGCGCCGACGATCCCGGCGATGCCTTTGCGCCGGGTGCGACTGGCCCGGGCGCGTCTCAAATCCCGGCCGCCGCGTCGACGGATTATTCCGGGCTGTACCTGGGCGGGTTGCTGGGCACGGCGACCCTGTCCTCGGAGGTCTTCAGTCCCCGATCGGGCGAAGGCGGGACGGATGAAATGGACATGGCGAAGGACGGCGGCGTCGGCGAGGCGGCGTTCATCGGCTATGGCTGGATGTGGAAGCGCTGGTACGCCGGCGTCGAACTGCAGGGCGGATCGTCCGATGCCTCGTGGTTTCACCAGAAGAACAAGGCGGATGCCCACACCCTGTCGCTCGCGCAGAAGGAGGACTACGGGGCGAGCGTTCGCGTGGGCTACGCCCTCGAGGGCGGCTTGTTGTACGGCAGCGTCGGCCGGGTTCGCAGTCATCTCGAGACGTACGACACGGAGAACCTCTACGCCGCCACCGGCCCGGCAGCGCTCGATCAGCAGGTGAGCGGCACGCGCTATGGCGTGGGCCTCGACATCCCGGCCACCGAACGCCTGTTTGTGCGTACCGCCTACGCCTATACCGACTACGGCAGCTATGGCGCCACTTACCAGACCGGGGCCGCATCCACCACCACCGACCAGTTCAGCGATGCCGACGGCGTGTTCGAGCTGGGCTTGGGCTGGCGTCTCGGCGGGGCCGCGCGGCATAGCCGCGAGCGGCGTCCGACGGTGAGTGCCGACGCGCTGGCCGGCTTTTATGTCGGGGCACAGGTCGGGGCGGACAGCCTGACGACCCGACTCGATGCCGTGCAAAACGATGGCGGCGGCTCGGGGTGCACGAACTGCGCCTTTACCGGGGATTTCGGCAAGACGGCGGGCACCTGGGGGTTCTTCACGGGCTATGGCCTGACCTTCCACCGGGTCTATCTCGGGCTGGATCTCGATGCGCAGTCCTCCAATGCCCGGTGGGCGAACGACCGCACGACCAGCGGCGGCGGGGGGCGGGCATTCGGCGTGGCGTTGAAGGAAAGCATCGGCGCCGGCGTCCGCTTGGGCTATGTGCTGAACAGCGGTGCCCTGTTGTACGTCCGAGGGGGCGAGGTGCGCAGCCGTTTCGACACCACCTACGCCAAGGGCAACAGCACGGACACGTGGGTCGATCGGGACGATGTGCTGACCGGCACCCGGTTCGGCGTCGGGGTCGAAGTGCCCGCCTACGGCAAGTTGTTTCTCAAGATGGAATACGACGTGACGCGCTACGGCAGCTACGGGTTCACCACGACCCAGCATCTCCCCGATTCCCCCTCGTTCGAGAACGACGACAGCGTGTTCAACCTGGGCCTGGTCTTGCATTTTTAAGATTCGCGGCAATGCGCCCGGTGGGGGCGTTGCGCGATGAGCGTCGGAATGCCGCCGTCGGGGTCTTCGCGCGCGGCCTTCCGATGGTTGTTACTTGGGACTTTAGAGGACGACAAAAATGGACAACGGAAGACGGAAACTCAAATGGCTCCTGATGGCCGCGGGCGCCGCGGCTTTCGGAGCGATCGCGATGGGGCCGGCCGGGCAGCGTTTCAACGCGTTCGGCCTGATTGCACCGGCGCTGGCCGCCGAGGGCGCCGGCGGCAGTGGGGGCAGCGGCGGTCACGGCACGCATGGCGGGGGCGGACAGCATGAATCGAGCGGCGGCCCGGGCGCCACGCACGGCAGCGGGAAAAGCGCGAATGATGTCATGATGCAAGGCGAAAGCGGCTCTGGAGGAGAGGGGGGGCGCCCGGTCTACGGCGGAACCCAGGGCGGCAAGGGCGGCGCGGGCGCCCAGCCCAACGCGACGGGGACGGCCCATGGCAGCGGGCAAGGCGGGCCTGGCGAAGACAGCGATCGTCCGATTTGGGCCGGCATCAAGGGCGGCAAGGCCGGGGCGGGAACGAAGCCGACCGGCGCGGGCACCGCCAAGGGGGACCTGTATGGCGATTTGTGGGTCATCCTGCGCGATGCGAATGGCGTCCCGATCCTCAATGCCGCCGGACAGGTCCAGCCGATCGATGCCAACGGCAACCTGATTCCCCTGGATGCCGAAGGCCAGCCGCTCGATCCGACCTTGGTGCAGACGGTGGAGTTCAGCCGTCTGAGCGTGGCGCGCTCGCCCACCAGGGTGCTCGACAAGGCGCTCAATGAAGCGATCAGCGCGATCACGGCGCCGGGAGCGGTCGTCACGCTGGATCCCGCCGGGCGGATCGTGGTGAACGGCACCCTCATCGATTCGCCGCTAGAGAACCTGGCGCTCTACAAGGCGGTGATGACCGATACGCTGCCCGCGAACGTGAAGTCGCTCCTGCCGGCCAATCTGTCTGCCGCTTCGCTGCTGGCCGGCGCGGCAGACAAGACCAGCACCATCACGGTCGATACCGTCGAGTACCTCAACTCGATCTTGGGCATCAATCAGGTAACCGGTGGCGTGACGACCAAATACTATGACTTCTCGTCGGTGAAATACGACCGCGCCACCACCTACGACGGGGTGAGCGCCACGGTGCTGGTGAAGCAGAGCGACGGCAGCTATGTGGCGGTGCCGGTCAATCTGTACGATGCGGTGTTCAGCGGTTCGAACTGGGTGGATCCGACGCCGTCCGGAGGCGCGGCCGATTTCGCGGCCGAGGCGAATGACGCGCTGCGGGTGATCGAGTTCCTGCACGACAATTCAGCGCCGTGATCCGGCGGGCCGGCGCCGTCCGGCCCAAGGGATCAGCTGAATGCCCCGGTCAGCCCGGCATACACGCCGAAGCCTGCGGTGGCCAGGCAGACCAGCCCGACGAGCCAGGCATAGGCGCCCTTCAGGCGATGGCTCTCGGGCAGTGTCTTGATCGCGAGAAGGAACAGGAACCCCAGCACGACGGGCAGCAGCAGGGCATTCATGACTTCCACGGCGAGCGTCACCGAGACCAGATTGATCCCCGAGGCGACGATGGCGCCGGCGGCCAGCACGCCGAAGGTGAAGATCCCGTAGAACCAGGGCGCTTCGCGCGGATGGTGTTCGAGCGAACGCTTGTAGCCCGCGACTTCGCCCAAGCCCCATGCCGCCGTGAGGGATACGACGATGGCTGCCACCAGTGCGGCGCCAAGGATGCCGAGGACGAACACCCATTGGCCGGCGGTGCGCCCCAGGAAGGGGATGAGGGCATCGGCGATCTGCTGGACGGTGTTGAGGGGCGCGTTCGGATTGGTGCGTCCCAGGGTGGCCGCGGTCGTCATCAGGACGGCCGCCATGATGACCTGCGTGACCACCGCGCCCACCGCGGTGTCGAAGCGGGCGACCTTGAGATCCTTGGTCGTCAGTCCTTTGTCGAGCACGGCGGACTGCTGGTAGAAGACCATCCAGGGCATGATGACCGCGCCGACGTTGGCGGCGGCCAGATAGAGATATTTGCTGTCGTGCAGCGGGACGCTGATGAGCCCTTGCATGACGACGTGGGCGTTGGGATGGGCGAGGCAGACGACGGCGATGAAGGCGAGCTCGAAGGCGCCCAGGGCGATGGCGATGCGTTCCACGGACACGTAGGAGCCCGTCCAGACGATCGCCAGGAGCGCCGTCACGGCAAGAATCATGCTCGCCCATGCGGGAATGCCGAACAGGAGCCCTGCGCCGGCGATGCCGGTGAACTCGGTGATGAGGGCGCCGACGCAGGCGAACATGAGGGTCGACACGGACAGCCAGGCCCAACCGGCACCGAAGCGCTCGCGGATGAGTTCGCCATGGCCGCGTCCCGTGACCAGGCCCAGCCGCACGGTGAGTTCCTGGACGACGAAGAGGATGGGAATCAGGACGAGCTGGAGCGCGAGCAGCTTGTAGCCCCACTGGGCACCGCTCTGGGCGGCCGTGACGACGCTGCCGGCATCGGTGTCCGCCAGCATGACGACGATCCCCGGGCCGATGATGGTGAGCCAGCTCCGGGCGCGCACGGCGGGAGTCGTTGAGGGCGTGAAGGCCTGGGCCGCAGCGTTATCCAATTTCGTGAGTTCCTTATATAAGAATACGTCTCATTTACAAATATTATGGACCAGAGCGTCTGAATTGTCAACGACCTTTCTCGGGAAAGGGATTGGACCGGGCGGCATGGGGCCGGAAGGACGCCGCGGGGTGCGATTGCCGCAGGGGCGCCGCACGGGGACGGCCTCTTGCAAATCGCCAAGCCGCCATCATATAGTGCAGTGCGCTTGAGCTCTAGGTATAATTTCGCTTAATTTTCGGAGGTCGTTATGCCTATCTACGAATACCGCTGTTCATCGTGTGGGTTCCAGAAAGAGTATATCCAGAAGATGGCCGATGCGCCGCTGACGTCTTGCCCGGAGTGCGGCCGCGAGAGCTTCGCCAAGATGCTCAGCGCCGCAGGCTTCCAGCTCAAGGGGAGCGGATGGTACCAGACCGATTTCAAGGGGGGGGCGAAGAAGAAGGAAGATGCGCCCGCGCCCGCATGCGGAGCAGGCGGCTGCCCGGCTTGTAAGTGATGAAGCGCTACTTCATCACGGGGCTTCTGATTTGGGTCCCTTTGGGGATCACCCTATGGGTGCTGAGCCTGGTCATCGGCGCCATGGATCAGAGCCTTCTCCTGTTGCCGCCGAACGCGCGGCCGGCGCACTGGCTCGGGATGAACGTCCCGGGCCTGGGGACGCTGCTGACCCTGCTGGTGGTCTTTCTGACCGGGCTTTTCACCACCAACATCGTCGGCCAGCGTCTCGTCCTGTTCTGGGAGGCGGCACTTGGCCGTATCCCGATCGTCAAGTCGATCTACTACAGCGTCAAGCAGGTGAGCGATACCCTTTTCTCCGGGCGGGGCGAGGCTTTTCGCAAGGCGCTGCTGGTCCAATATCCCCGCGCCGGCACCTGGACCATCGCGTTTCAGACCGGTCACCCCGGGGGAGAGGTCGAAGCCAAGTTGGCGGGCAGCCATCTGAGCGTGTACGTGCCCACCACCCCGAATCCTACGTCAGGATTCTTCCTGATCGTGCCCAGGGCGGACGCGATCGAGCTGGACATGAGCGTCGACGATGCACTCAAGTACATCATCTCCATGGGCGTGGTGGTCCCGGCCGAACGCACCCAGCAGTTGGCCAGGACCTATCCAGGGGACTGATTGCCCGCAGGCGCAGAGGCAATGTTGGCTATAATTGCGTCTCTCGAAACGGGCATTGCCCACTGCCTTGATTGGAAACTCACATGCGTACTCATTATTGCGGCCATGTCAACCGCAACCACCTGGGCCAGTCGGTCACCCTTTGTGGCTGGGCCCATCGCCGACGCGATCACGGCGGGGTCATCTTCATCGACCTGCGCGACCGCGAGGGCGTCGTCCAGGTCGTGTGCGATCCCTCGCGCATCGAGACCTTCCGCGCAGCCGAGCGCGTTCGGGGCGAATTCGTCCTGAAGGTCGAAGGGCGCGTGCGGCCGCGGCCCGAAGGCACCGTGAATCCGCATCTCCCCACGGGCGAGATCGAGGTCGAGGTGCACACGCTCGAAATCCTCAATCCTTCACAGACGCCGCCTTTCCTGCTCGAGGACGAGAACCTGAGCGAGAACGTGCGGCTCACCCACCGCTATCTCGATCTGCGCCGCCCGGCGATGCAGGCGAACCTGAAACTGCGCTACACGGTGGCGAAGACCATGCGCAACTTCCTGGACACGCGGGGCTTCATCGAGATCGAGACGCCGATGCTCACGCGCTCCACGCCGGAAGGCGCGCGGGACTATCTGGTGCCTTCCCGCGTGCACCCGGGCCAGTTCTACGCGCTGCCGCAGTCGCCGCAGCTGTTCAAGCAGCTGCTGATGGTGTCCGGGTTCGAACGCTATTTCCAGATCACGAAGTGCTTCCGCGACGAGGATCTGCGCGCCGATCGGCAGCCCGAATTCACGCAGGTGGACATCGAGACCTCGTTCATGAGCGCCGCGGGCATCATGGACCTCGTCGAAGAGATGATTCGCCAAGTCTTTCGCAGCGTGCTGGACGTGGAGCTGCCCACCCCGTTTCCGCGCCTGACGTATGCCGAGGCGATGGCTCGTTTCGGGTCGGACAAGCCCGACTTGCGCGTCAGCCTGGAGCTCGTTGAGCTGACGGACCTGATGAAGGACGTCGAATTCAAGGTCTTCCGCGAGGCGGCGGCCCATCCGGAAGGGCGTGTCGCCGCGCTGCGCGTGCCCGAGGGGGGCGGCCTGTCGCGCAAGGAGATCGACGAGCTCACCGATTTCGTGAAGGTCTATGGCGCCAAGGGGCTGGCGTACATCAAGGTGAACAACCTGGCCAAGGGCATGGAAGGCCTTCAGTCCCCCATTCTCAAGTTCTTGCCGGAGCAGACCGTGAAGGCCATTATGGAGCGCACCCAGGCCTCTGACGGCGACCTCCTCTTCTTCGGCGCCGACAAGGCGAAAATCGTCAACGATGCCCTGGGCGCGTTGCGGACCCGGATCGGACACGCGCGGGGGCTCGCGTCCGCCGAATGGAAGCCCTTGTGGGTCGTCGATTTCCCGATGTTCGAGTACGATCAGGAAGCAGGGCGCTGGGTGGCCTTGCATCATCCCTTCACGTCTCCGGCCGACGGACATGAGGACCTGCTCGATTCCGATCCCGGCAAGGCCCTGTCGAAGGCCTACGACATGGTGCTCAATGGCTGGGAGATCGGCGGCGGCTCCATCCGCATCCATCGCCAGGACGTCCAATCCAAGGTGTTCGACGCCTTGAATCTGGGCGCGCAGGAAGCCCGCGAGAAGTTCGGCTTCCTGCTCGATGCGCTGCAGTACGGCGCCCCTCCCCACGGCGGATTGGCCTTCGGACTCGACCGGCTGGTCGCGCTGATGGCGCGCGCCGAGTCGATCCGGGACGTGATCGCCTTTCCCAAGACCCAGCGCGCCAACGATCTCATGACCCAGGCCCCGAACACCGTGTCCGAGGGGCAGTTGCGCGAACTCCACATCAGGCTGCGCCAGTCGGTTGCCGAGGTGCAAACCCCGGTAGGCCACCCGGGCTGATGAACGAGGAGCCGACCGCCCGGGCATGCGGGGTTGCGCCCTACAAGGAGCCCGTGTCGGTGCTGGTGGTCATCCACACGCCGTCCCTCGAGGTGCTGTTGCTGGAGCGGGCCGATCACCCCGGATATTGGCAATCGGTGACCGGCAGCCGAAATCCCGGCGAGCCCCTGTACGAGACGGCGGTGCGGGAGGTCTATGAGGAGACCGGGCTTTCGCCGGGGCAGTATGTGCTGACCGACTGCGGCGAGGAGACGGTCTACGAGATCTACGCGGAGTGGCGCCACCGCTATCGCCCGGGCGTGACCCACAACACCGAGCACCTCTTCGAACTGGTCGTGCCGGAGCCCCTGCCCGTCACGGTGTCGCCCGCCGAGCATTTGGCGTACGTCTGGGTGCCGCGCGAACGGGCGAGCCAGATGGTCTTCTCGCCCAGCAATGCCGCCGCCCTGGGCCGCCTGCCGCCGGCGCGCCGGCCTGGCGCGTGACGGGGCCGCGCATCCGGGGCGCGGATTATGGTATGGTTATACATGAGGATTTTAGGGTATTGACGCCTCATGTCGCGTTTCCGATGTGCCTTGCGCTATGCATAGAACCCTTCATGTAGCCACCTACAATATTCATAAGGGATTTTCGCAGTTCAGCCGCCGCATGACCGTGCACGAATTGCGCGAGGAGCTCCGCGGGCTTCATGCGGATGTCGTGTTCCTGCAGGAAGTGCTGGGCACGCATGCCGGACACGCGGAACGCTACGAGAACTGGCCCGATACGCCCCAATACGCGTTTCTGGCCGACGCGATCTGGTCCGATGTCGCCTATGGACGCAATGCGGTTTACGAGGAGGGCCATCACGGCAACGCGATTCTGAGCCGCTATCCGATCGCGCGCTGGGAGAACGAGGACGTCTCCGCCCACCGGTTCGAGAGCCGGGGGCTCTTGCATTGCGAGATCGCGGTCAGCGGATGGGACGAGCCCTTGCACTGCGTGAACGTGCATCTGGGACTGTTCGCGCGCGATCGGCGCAAGCAGCTCCTCGCCTTGAAGGAGCGCATGTTGCGCCTGGTCCCGCCGCATCATCCCCTGATCGTGGCGGGCGATTTCAATGATTGGCGCATCGAGGCGGGCGAGATCCTCGCCAGTGCGCTGCAGATGGAGGAAGCCTTCGAGCTCGCCCATGGGCGGCCCGCTCGCAGCTTTCCCTCCGCCTTGCCCCTCCTGCAGCTCGACCGCATTTATATGCGCGGCTTCAAAATCAAGTCCGCCGAGGTCCTTCATGGCCGTCCCTGGTCGAAGCTGTCCGACCACGCGGTACTCTCGGCGACCGTGATTCGCCTATGATCCATTTCGTTGCCGGCAACAAGATCACGCTGCTGCACAACGGACAGGAATACTTCCCGGCGCTCGAGGCGGCCTTGGATCGCGCGCGCCGGACCATCTATCTCGAGACGTACATCTTCGAGCAGGACGCGACCGGACGCCGTATCGCGGAGGCCCTGATCAGGGCGGCGCGGCGCGGGGTGCGTGTCCATCTCCTGATCGACGGGTTCGGGTCCCGCGCCCTGGACAAGGGCTTGATGAACGAGATGATGGCGGCCGGCGTGCGGCTCCTGGTGTACCGCCCCGAGCGGGCGCCGTGGCGGATCCGGCGCCATCGGCTGCGCCGGCTCCATCGCAAGGTGGCGGTGGCCGACCGGCAAATCGCCTTCGTCGGCGGCATCAACGTCATCGACGACATGGACACGCCCGGGCAGCGGCCTCCGCGCTTCGATTACGCCGTGGCGGTGGAAGGCCCGCTGGTGGCCGCGATTTTTGCCTCGAGCAAGCACCTGTGGTCGCTCGTCGCATGGACCTATCTCCACCGCGGATGGCTGCGGGAGCGTCCGGTCGCGCTGCCCCATGGCACCGCCGGCGCCACGCGCGCCGCCTTCGTGGTGCGCGACAATCTGCGGCACCGGCGCGACATCGAGCAAGCCTATCTGGCGGCGATCGCAACCGCCCGCTCGGAAATCATCCTGGCCAATGCCTATTTCCTGCCCGGCGTCAATTTCCGGCGCGCCCTCGTGGAGGCGGCCGCACGCGGCGTCAAGGTGACCTTGCTGCTGCAGGGGCGCGTGGAATATTTCCTGCTGCACTATGCCTCGCGGGCGTTGTACGGCAACTTTCTCGACGCCGGCATCGAGATCCAGGAATACCGCAAGAGCTTCCTGCACGCCAAAGTGGCCGTGGTGGACGGGCATTGGGCGACTGTCGGCTCGTCCAATATCGACCCGTTCAGCCTGCTGCTCTCGCGCGAGGGCAACGTCGTCATCGAGGATGAGCGCTTCGCGCAGGAACTCAAGCAAAGCCTGCTTGCCGCCATGGCGGACGGGGCGACGCCCATTCGGCCTGACAGCTGGGCGCGACAGCCTCTGCGGCTGCGGCTCGCGACATGGCTGAGCTATGGCATCGTGCGGTTCCTGATGGGCATGGCGGGCTATGCGCACGAGGACCACAAACCGAAGCCGGGACCCTTCCGCAAGGTGGCGCTGTGAGCGCGCGCGGCCACGCCCTGGTGCGCCGCCGCCGGGGCCCAGGCGGCGCCCGAAGCGAAACGGGCGCTCCCAATGGGGCGCTATGGCGTGTTCCGCCGGCCGCCATGCCCGCCGTGCAACGGCCTTCGCACCGCTGGAGCGGTAAAAGTATTATCATATAGCGATGCTTTTTGAACGCCGTCGTGCCGCCGGCATCGCGACGCCGCCCGCCGTGGGCGTGAGCGCGATGGCGGCGCGGGAGTGGACGAGTACGCGCTCGCGCTGTCGCGGCGGCACGATTCGGATCAAGACGGTGCGCGCGACGTGTCGCCGCACGCCAGGCAACTGAGGAAGAACATGGCAGGTCACAGCAAATGGGCCAACATCAAGTATAAGAAGGCTGCCGCCGATGCGAAGCGGGGCAAGATCTTCACGCGCCTCATCAAGGAGATTACCGTGGCGGCGAAGCTGGGCGGCGGAGACATCTCCACCAACCCGCGTCTGCGGCTCGCGGTGGACAAGGCCTATGACCAGAACATGCCGAAGGACAATGTCGAGCGTGCCATCAAGCGGGGCACGGGCGATCTGGAGGGGGTCAACTACGAGGAGGTGCGCTACGAGGGCTACGGGATCGGGGGCGCGGCGGTCATGGTCGACTGCCTGACCGACAACAAGACGCGCACGGTGGCCGACGTGCGCCATGCCTTCACCAAGCACGGGGGAAACCTGGGCACCGACGGATCGGTCAGCTACCTTTTCAAGCACTGCGGACAACTCGTCTATGCCCCCGGCACCGACGAGAACGCGCTCATGGAAGCCGCGCTCGATGCGGGGGCGGACGACGTCATCGCGAACGAGGACGGCAGCATCGAGGTGACCACGCCGCCGCACGATTTCGCGGCGGTCAAGGACGCCCTCGACAAGGCGGGCTTGCGGGCCGAGTTGGCGGAAGTGACGATGAAGCCCAGTCTCGAGAACGTGCTCCGCGGCGACGATGCGCTCAAGATGCAGAAGCTCCTGGACGCCCTGGAAAGCCTCGATGATGTGCAGGACGTCTATACCACGGCGGTCATCGAGGACTGAGTCATTTCCGCCCCAGGGCCGCGCATGGCCGTCCCGATTCCCGCGCGCTGCTGGCCTCGCGGGATTGGGGTGCGCCGGCGCCTTCCATGACCAGGATTTTGGGCATCGATCCGGGGCTGCGCATCACGGGCTTCGGCGTGGTCGACAAGGGCGGACGGCTGCTGCACTATGTGGGCAGCGGATGCATCCGCACGCCGGCGGGCGACCTTCCCTCGCGGCTCAAGTCCATTCTTGAGCATCTGGGCGAAATCATCGCCGAGTACAATCCTGTCTGCGTGGCCATCGAAAAGGTATTCGTCAATGTCAATCCCGCCTCCACGCTGCTCCTGGGGCAGGCACGCGGGGCGGCGATCTGTGCGGCGGTGCTGCGGAATCTGCCGGTCGCGGAATATACCGCGCTGCAGGTGAAGCAGGCCGTGGTGGGCAACGGCCATGCCCGCAAGGAGCAGGTGCAGGAGATGGTCACCAGGCTCCTGAATCTCCAGGGCGTGCCGCAGGCGGATGCGGCGGACGCCTTGGCGTGCGCCATCTGCCACGCGCATGGCGGCATGGGCCTCGGGCCGCTCGCCACGCGCGGATTCCGGGTGAAGAAAGGCCGCCTCGTTTAGCAAGCCGCGCAAGCCCCAAGCGTGGCCCTGGACGCGTGGCAGGGAGGGGACGATGATTGGTCGGATCGCCGGGACGATCCTGGAGAAGCGCCCCCCGCTCGTATTGATCGACGTGGGCGGGGTTGGCTATGAAATCGACGTGCCGATGAGCACGTTCTACACCCTGCCCGAGGTCGGCGCGGGGACCTTGCTGCATACTCACCTGATCGTGCGCGAGGATGCGCATCTGCTCTTCGGCTTCGCGACCCCGTCGGAGCGTGAAGCGTTCCGGCAGCTGATCCGGGTGAGCGGGGTAGGGGCCAAGACCGCGCTCGCCTTGTTGAGCGGGATGAGTGTCGCGGAGCTCGCACAGGCCGTCGCCGGCGGCGAACTCGCGCCGCTTATCCGCGTGCCCGGGATCGGCAAGAAGACAGCCGAACGGCTGCTGCTGGAACTGCGCGGCAAATTCGCGCCGGCGGCCGGGGCGCTGCCTGCATCCGGCACCGCGCCCGAGCATGCGGACATCGTCAACGCGCTCCTGGCCTTGGGATATAATGACCGGGAAGCGGCGCGGGTCGTCAAGGCGCTCGATCCGGACGTCGCGGTGCCGGAGGGCATCCGCCAGGCGCTCAGGCTGCTGTCGAAGGCATGATGTCCTTTTCTTCCTTGATGGATGCCCATCCTCACCATGATTGAGAGCGACCGACTGATCGCGCCGCGTCCGGCGTCTTCGCAGGAAGAGGCGCAGGAACGCGCGCTGCGTCCCCGGGAACTCAACGAGTACGTCGGTCAGGAGAAGGCGCGCGGGCAGCTGCAGATCTTCATCGAGGCGGCCCGCAAGCGCGCGGAGGCGCTCGACCACGTGCTGCTCTTCGGGCCTCCCGGGCTCGGCAAGACCACGCTTGCGCACATCGTCGCCCGCGAGATGGGGGTGAGCTTGCGCCAGACCTCGGGGCCGGTGCTCGAGCGCGCGGGAGACCTTGCGGCCCTGCTCACCAATCTGGAGCCGCGCGATGTGCTGTTCATCGATGAAATTCACCGCCTGAGCCCGGTGGTGGAAGAAATCCTCTATCCGGCGCTTGAAGATTTCCAGCTCGACATCATGATCGGCGAAGGCCCGGCCGCCCGCTCGGTGAAGCTCGACCTGCCGCCCTTCACGTTGGTGGGCGCGACCACCCGCGCGGGCATGCTCACCAATCCGCTGCGTGACCGCTTCGGCATCGTGGCGCGCCTGGAGTTCTATACGCCGGATGAACTCAAGCGGATCGTCGGGCGCTCGGCGTCCCTGCTGGCCATGGACCTCTCGGATGAGGGCGCGCTCGAGATCGCGCGCCGCTCGCGCGGGACCCCGCGGATTGCCAACCGCCTGCTGCGGCGCGTGCGCGATTTTGCCGACGTCCGATCGGGCGGGATCGTCTCGCGCGAGGTGGCCGACGAGGCCCTCAAGATGCTGGACGTCGACGGGGCGGGGCTCGACGTCATGGACCGCAAGCTGCTCGAAACCATCCTGGGCAAATTCGGGGGCGGCCCGGTCGGACTGGACAATGTCGCCGCAGCCATCGGCGAGGAGCGCGATACCATCGAGGACGTCCTGGAACCGTATCTGATCCAGCAAGGCTACCTGATGCGGACGCCACGCGGACGGGTGGCGACATCGCTCGCCTACCAGCACTTCGGATTGTTGATTCCCGGCGCGCGCGGCGACCTGTGGGACGCCTCCTAACGTAAGGAGTTTGTAAGGAATGCGGGCTATGATCGGCGACGCTGAGGAATCATGGCGCGCGGCGAACTTCCGGCTGGGTATCAGAGTCTATTACGAGGACACCGATGCGGGCAGGGTGGTCTACTACGCCAACTATCTCAAATTCATGGAGCGGGCCCGAACGGAATGGCTGCGCGCCATGGGGTTGGAGCAGACGGCGCTCGTGCGCGATCACGGGATCGTGTTCGTGGTCCGCAGCGCCCGCGTCGACTACCTGCGCCCGGCACGCTTCAACGACTGGCTGCAAGTGAGCGTCGAGCCGACCGAACTGGGGGGCAGCCGGATGGCGTTCGCACAGCAGGTACGCCGCCCGCGGGAGGGGCAGGAAGACGAGCTGCTGGCGCGCGCGGAGGTGACCATCGCCTGCGTCCAGGCGGAAGCGTTCAGGCCGGTGAAGATTCCGGAGGCCGTGCGCGCGACCATCGCGCGCAGCAGGCTGCCATAAGAGCGCTTGGGGGGCGGCGGCCGGTTCGGCCGCTTGATATGACGCAACGCCCATGAGGGCAAGGTATTTCCAGTGGATATCGGTGCTTCGCAGAACATTTCCTTCCTGAGCCTGGTGATGCACGCCAGCATCCTCGTGCAGATGGTTCTCGTCTTGCTGTTGTGCGCCTCTCTCCTGTCCTGGTGGCATATCTTCCTGAAGCTCTTCTCGATCCGGCGCGCGGTGAGCCAGTCGGGCTATTTCGAACGGGAATTCTGGGGCGGCGCCGATCTGCAGACGCTCTATCAGCGCGCCAAGTCGGGGCGCGACGCCGGCAGCATGGAACGCATCTTCGAGTCGGGCTTCCGCGAGTTCACCAAGCTCGTGCACCAGCCGGGCATGGACATCAATGCGGTGATGGACGGGACGCGGCGCGCCATGCGTGCGGCCTATCACCGGGAGATGGACGCGCTGGAGTCCCATCTCGCGTTTCTGGCCACGGTGGGCTCGGTCAGCCCGTACGTGGGGCTCTTCGGGACGGTGTGGGGGATCATGAACGCCTTCCGGGGGTTGTCGAACGTGGTGCAGACGACGCTGGCGCACGTGGCGCCGGGGATCTCGGAGGCTCTCGTCGCCACCGCGATGGGGCTGTTTGCCGCCATCCCGGCGGTGGTGGCCTACAACCGCTACAGCCATGACGTGGACCGATTGGCGGTGCGCTTCGAGACCTTCATGGAGGAGCTGTCCAACATTCTGCAGCGGCAGGCGCGGGTATGATCGAACGGCGCCCGCGCAGGCTGATGAACCAGATCAACGTCGTGCCTTATATCGACGTGATGCTGGTGTTGCTCATCATCTTCATGGTCACCGCGCCGCTCATCAATCCCGGCGAGATCAACCTCCCCAAGGTCGGCGAGACGCTCAAGGCGCCGGTCGCGCCCCTGGAGGTCGACATCCGGGCGGACCGGAGCTTGTGGCTGCGCGACCGGCAAACCGGCGGGAAGGTACACCCCATGACGCGCGATGAACTGGTTCAGGCGATCCAGGACAAGCAGGCGCGGAATCCCGATCAGCCGGTCGTCATCGCCGCCGACAAGTCGATTCCCTATGGGGCGGTGCTGAAGGTGATGGATATCCTGCAGCAGAATCAGGTCAAGCGCATCGGGCTGCTGGCGCAGCCGAGGAGCCGCTGATGTCGTGGGAGCGCTCCGAGCCCGGGCGCGTGCCCGCCGGCGTTCTCGCCGTCCTCGTCCATGTGCTGTTCCTGGCGCTGATCATCTTCGGGGTGACTTGGCGCGTGCGGGAGCCCGCGCCCGTGCAAGTCGCCCTGTGGAAAGATCTGCCCGCGCCGCAGCCGGCCAAGCCGGCGCCGCGCATGCCGGAGATCCGTCGCCCGGCCGCGAAGCCCATCGCGGCGCCGCCCCGGCCCTCGGCGCTGGCGGCGGACGAAACGAACGCGGAGATTGCGCTCAGGCGGGAGAAGCGGCAGCGCGCGCGCGAGATCCGGCAGGCGGAAAGGCAGGCCCTGGCGATCGAGCAGGCCAAGGCGAAGGCCGCGCGGGACGCCGCGAAGCGCCAAAGGGCGGCCCTGGCGGCACGGGACAAGGCCCAGCAGCGTGCCCGCGACGAAGCCGCCCTGGCCGCGCGGCAGAAGGCCCGGAAACTCAAGCGCGCGCAAGCGGCGCGCGCGCAGGCCCTCGCCCGGCTGAACCAGGAGCACGCCCTCGCCCTTCAGGCCCAGCTGGCGGCGGCGCAGCAGGCGGCGCGGCAGCGGCTGCTGCGCGCCGATGAGGAGCGATTCGCGCGGGCGCAGGCCATCGCCAGCACGCAAGGCTTCGATTCGCGCCTGATCGCCAGCTATACCGCCCGGATCAGGGCCAAGATCCTGCGCTTCATCATTTTGCCGCCCAACCTGTCGGGCGATCCCTCCGCGGAGTTCTCGGTGACCCTCATGCCGAACGGTCAGGTCGCCGCGCACGCGCTCCTGCGCGGGAGCGGGAATGCGGCGTACGACGCGGCCGTGGAGCGCGCGATCCTCATGGCGCAGCCCTTGCCGCTGCCGCCGGATCCGGCGCTCTTCGAGGCGAAATTTCGCGAACTGGACCTGCGATTCAAGGCCAAGGACAGCGGCGGTTGAGCACAACTCTTACATCAACATTCGGGTGGCGCATGCGTGGACTGACAAGAATGGCGGCCATGGCCGTGGGGCTTGCGGCGTTGGTGGCGGGGTGCATCGGGCAGCCGGCCTTCGCGGCGCTCACGATCGAGATCACGGGCGGGGCGGCGACGCAGATTCCGGTGGCCATCGTCCCCTTCGCGCATGAGGCGGGCGGGGCGCGAAGCGTGAGCGGCGTGATCGCTGCGGACCTCGCGCGCACCGGCCAATTCAAGCTCGTCGACAGCAGCGGCGTGACCCCGCCGCCCCATCACGCCGCGGAGGTGCACTACTCGGACTGGGCGAGCCGCGGCGCCGATGCGCTCGTCATCGGGCATGTCGACCCAAGCCCGAATGGGGCTCTGACGGTCACCTTTCGCCTGTTGGACGTGGGCAGCCAAGCCTCCCTCGCGAGCCTGAGCTATACGATCAACCCCTCGCTCCTGCGCGTGACGGCCCATGAGATTGCCGACGTCATTTACCAGAAGCTGACCGGCATTCGTGGGGCATTCGATACGCGCATCGCCTACGTCTCGCAGCAGGGCAAGCGCTTTCAGCTGATGGTGGCCGATGCCGACGGGTACGGTGGCCGGCCCATCGTCACTTCGCTCGAACCCATCATTTCGCCGGCTTGGTCGCCGCACGGCAACCGCATGGCCTACGTGTCCTTCGAGAAGGGCCATCCCATCGTCTACGTGCAGTCCCTGAACACGGGCCGCCGCTATGTGCTCGCCGGCTTCAGGGGCGACAACAGCGCGCCGGCGTGGTCCCCCGGGGGGCATCGCCTCGCGGTCGTGCTGAGCAAGGACGGGAACTCGCAGATCTATATCATCAACGCGGACGGCACGGGCCTCAAGCGGCTTACCCGCAGCGACGGCATCGACACCGAGCCGAAATGGTCTCCGGACGGTCGATTCATTGTCTTTACGTCGGACCGCGGCGGCAGCCCCCAAATCTATCGCATTCCCGCTGACGGCGGCGCGGCCACGCGCCTCACCTTCGAAGGCAACTACAACGTCTCGCCCAGCTTCCGCCCGGACGGCCGGGCCTTCGCGTTCATCCACCGGTCGCGCGGCGCGTTTCAGGTGGCCGTTCAGCATCTGGCGAGCGGGCAGATGCAGGTGCTGACGCATAGCCGCCTGGACCAGTCGCCCAGCTTCGCGCCCAACGGCACCATGATCCTGTATGCAACAGAGCTGGGCGGGCGCGGCGTCCTGGCCGAGGTGTCCAGCGACGGCACCACGAACGAGCACCTCATTGCGGCATCGGGCGACATCAGAGAACCGGCCTGGGGACCCTTCCCGGCCCATCATTAAACGAAGAGGAGAAGCACATGAGAAACATCCTGTTGAGCGCGGTCCTTTGCGGCATGCTGGCCGCCTGTGCGAGCACGGGGCCGGCCCATAAGGCGGCGGTGGTCGACAAGAGCCTCAACGCGCCGAGTGCCGGCGCGGCCCAGGCGCAGGGCGTGAAGAATCAGGGGGCGAGCGGCAATCCCTTGACCAACCCGAACAGCATCCTGTCTCAGCGGAGCATTTACTTCGATTACAACAGCGATGCGATCAAGAACCGCTACCGGCCGCTCATCGAGGCGCATGCCAAGTACCTCATGGACCATTCCAATGCCAGCGTGGTCTTGCAGGGCAATACGGACGAACGCGGCAGCGCGGAGTATAATCTGGCGCTGGGCGAGCGCCGTGCGACCAGTGTCAAGAATGTGATGACGCTGCTCGGGGTCCCCGCATCGCAGATCAGCACGGTGAGCTTCGGGGCGGAAAAGCCCAAGGCGCTGTGTCACAACGAGTCCTGCTGGAAGCAGAATCGGCGGGTCGATATTGTCTATCAGGGCGAACAGGGTGACTAGGCTATTCAGGAACACGCTCGTCGTGGGCGTTCTGTGCGCGAATGCGATCGGGCTGGCCCATGCGGGGCTGTTTACCGATGATGTGGCCGAGGCCAGGATCACGGCCCTTCAGCAAGAGGTCCATGCGCTGAAGGATCGCGTGGGCAAGCTCGAGAACGCCCAGCAGAACCAGGCGATGAACTTGCTCACCCAGGTCGAGGCGGCCAAGGACAGCGTGGCGACCTTGCAAGGGGAAGTGGAGGTGTTGAGCCACAACATCGACATGATCCAGCAGGGCCAGAAATCGCTTTACGCGGATCTCGATGCGCGGCTGCGCAAGCTCGAGGGCCCGGGCGGCGCGGCGCCGGCGCCGTCGGGCGCCGTGGCGCCCCCCGCTGCGGGTCCTTCCGCGGCTGCGGCCCCGGCGCCAGCCGGGCCGAGCGCGCCGGCCGGCGCGCAAGGGGACGAGCTGGGCGACTATGCCGCCGCACTCGGCCTCTTCAAGGGCAAGCACTATAAGGGCGCGATTGACGCGTTCCGCGCCTTCATCGCGCAATATCCCGGCAGCGGCGAGGCCGCCAGCGCACGCTACTGGATCGGAAACGCCTATTTCGCCCTGGGCAACTACAAGGCGGCGATTGCGACCCAACAGGCGCTGATCAAGGCGTATCCCAATGACGCCAAGGTGCCCGATGCCCTGCTCAATATCGCAAGCGCCCAGTCCGAGCTGAATCAGACCTGGGCGGCAAAGAAGACCTTGCGTGCCTTGGTGGCCAAGTATCCCGGCAGCGCCGCGGCGGCGATGGCCAAGGAGCAGCTGGCGGCGGACCGTTGAGGACCCATGGGCGCGACTGAGGCCAGGCCGGCGCACCTGCGGGTCAACGAAATCTTCTACTCGCTGCAAGGCGAGACGAGCCGCGTGGGCTTGCCCACCGCCTTCGTGCGCCTCACCGGTTGTCCGCTACGCTGCGGCTACTGCGATACGGCCTATGCCTTCCACGACGGCGCTACCCTGTCGATCCCCGAGGTGTTGGCCGCGGTCGCGCGGTATGCGCCGCGCTACGTCACGGTGACCGGGGGCGAACCTTTGGCCCAGCGGGGGTGCCTCGAGCTTCTGCGCGCCCTGTGCGATGCCGGCTACTCGGTGTCGCTCGAGACCAGCGGTGCCTTGGCTATCTCGGCCGTGGATCCCAGGGTCTCCAGGATCGTGGACGTCAAGACGCCCGGCTCGGGCGAAGTCGACAAGAATCGCTGGGCCAATCTGGCGCACCTGCTGCCCTCCGACGAGATCAAATTCGTCCTGTGCGGCGAGGAGGACTATGTCTGGGCGAAGGGCGTGCTCCTGGAGCGGCGCCTCGTCGAGCGGGCGCCGGTTCTGTTTTCCGCGGCGGCAGGGCAACTGGAGCCGGCCGTGCTGGCTGATTGGATCTTGCGCGATGCGCTGCCGGTACGCCTGCAAATCCAGCTGCACAAAGAACTCTGGGGCGAAGGCCGCGGCCGCTAGCGCGCAGGCCCAGCTCCGTTAGGGAAGGGGTGTGGTCCTTGTCCAGGGAAAAAGCCGTTGTCCTCCTGTCCGGAGGCCTTGATTCCGCTACCGCGCTCGCCATGGCGCGTGCCGAAGGGTTTGAAGGCTATGCCCTGAGCGTCGACTACGGTCAGCGTCACGGGGCGGAACTGGAGGCCGCCGTGCGCGTGGCGCAAAGTCTGGGGGCGGCCGCCCACCGGACGGTGGTCCTGGATCTTCGTCCGTTCGGGGGATCGGCCCTGACCGATTCCGCGATCGCGGTTCCTCATGCGCCTTCCACCGGGATTCCGGTGACCTACGTTCCGGCGCGCAACACGATCATGCTCTCGCTCGCCTTGGCGTGGGCGGAGGTCCTGCACAGCCGCCACATCTTCATCGGGGTGAATGCCGTCGATTATTCCGGCTACCCGGATTGTCGTCCCGAATACATCGAAGCCTTCGAGCGCATGGCGAATCTTGCGACGAAAGCCGCCGTCGAAGGGGACACGGTGCGGATTCATGCGCCGCTCATTGCCTTGTCGAAGGCCGAGATCATTCGTCGCGGCGTGTCGCTCGGCGTGGATTACGCCTTGACCGTCTCCTGCTACCAGGCGACAGACGACGGACGGGCATGCGGCGTGTGCGATTCCTGCCGGCTGCGGCGCCAGGGCTTCATCGACGCCGGCCTTTCCGACCCCACGCGCTACCGGGGCTCCTGAGCTGCGCTGCACCCCCCCTCCACCGTCCCCACCTTCGAGATCACGGCTTTCCCGCGCGCGGCACAGCCCGGGCGGGACCGTGATGAGATGTTCGTGTCGGAGGGCGCGCGAATTCGTCGTGTCCGGTCTAGTACATTTCTACTAAGTGCCGAATTACATTGAAAAAAATACGATGCTGCCCATTGAAATTTACCGCCGCGCGGTTAAAATTGGCATGTTATTTTCAAGGAGCGGCGTATGAATACACCGGCGCATTTGACCCACCTCGTCGTGTGGTGGGGACTCGTCTTCGGACTGGTCTTCGGGGCTGTGGGCTATCGGACTAACTTCTGCACCATGGGGTCGGTCTCCGATATCGTCAACATGGGCGATTGGACGCGCATGCGCATGTGGCTGCTCGCCATTGCGGTGGCCATCATCGGCGCCAATGTGCTGCAGCTCAAGGGCGACATCGACCTGTCGCAGTCGATCTATACGGCGCCCAACTTCACATGGCTGGCCTACATCGTGGGCGGGCTCTTCTTCGGCATGGGCATGACCTTGGGCTCCGGCTGCGCGAGCAAGACCATGATCCGCATCGGGGGCGGGAATCTGAAATCGCTCGTGGTGTTCGTGTTCCTGGGCATTTCCGCCTACATGACGCTTACCGGCATCTTCGCGGTGTGGCGCGTGCACTACATCGAGCCTTTCGCCACCACGCTGTCGACCGACCAGGATCTGCCGTCCATGTTGGCGAAGGCGACGGGCATGGCGCCGCACACGATGCAGATCGTGCTGACGGCGATCATCGGGGGCGGCCTCGCCCTGTTTGCGCTGGCGAAGAAGGACTTCTGGCAGTTCGACAATCTGCTCGGCGGCATCGTGATCGGCCTGATGGTCGTCGGGGCCTGGTATGTGTCCGGTCACATCGGGTATTCGGCGGAGGATCCCAACACCCTCGCGCCGGCCTTCTACGGCACGAACAGCGGCCACATGGAATCGCTGAGCTATGTTGCGCCGACCGCCTATACGCTGCAGATGCTGATGCTGTTTTCGGACGGCTCCGAGCATCTGACGCTGGGCATTTCGTCGCTCCTGGGGATCATTCTGGGCTCCTTCCTGTATGCGCTGGTGACCCGAAAATTCCGTGTGGAATCCTTTACCTCGCCGTCCGATCTCGTGAGCCACATGGTGGGGGGCATCTTCATGGGCTTCGGCGGGGTCACCGCCCTTGGGTGCACGATCGGGCAGGGCGTCTCCGGTTTTTCCACGCTCTCGCTCGGCTCCATCATCGCCTTCCTGTCCATCTGCACAGGTGCCGCGATCATGATGAAGCTCCAGTACTGGTGGATGATGCGCGAAGACACGTCCACCAGCGCCTCGGACGTGCCGCAGGCGCGATCCGCATAGCGTTTTGCCGGGGGAGCTTGCCGGTTGGCGCGAGGCGCCCCGGCCATGTGCGGGGTGCCTCGGTTCCGACGATCGGTGCCTTGAGGCTTCCTGCGGCGCCTCCGGCACCGGGGTCGTGAGCGGCGCTCTGGAGGTCCTCGACAGCATGGGCGCGCGTGTTGACACCCTGCTCCCGGGCGGTATAATTCTCGTCTTTCTTTGGGTCGTTAGCTCAGTTGGTAGAGCAGCGGACTTTTAATCCGTTGGTCGCTGGTTCGAGTCCAGCACGGCCTACCATTAAATCAAAGAGTTAGCGTAGCCTATCTCTTGATGTCAGTAAAAAAATGGGATTTTGTCCCCATTTTGTCCCACCGGTAGCGATACGGTGCCCCACCTTCCAAGGAACACGGCGTAGGGCGTCACGTCGAAAGCGCGTCTCGAAGCATCTGCGGTTTGAAGCCCTCTCGCGCCTGCGCCGGGCCGCGTGCCGGACTCTGCGCACGGTATCGCACAATCGGCTGCGAAGCAGTGGGTTGCGTTGCGTCCTGCCTGAATCGTCTGCCTGGGGACAAGAGGCGGGTGCATCGCGGCGAGGCGTGCACCCGGTGGTGCGTCCGGTGCGAGGCGACGCGCGCTTCGCCCGGGGCGCGACGGCGTTACTGGGGCTTTCCGCCCATATTGATGGGTTTGCCCTGCGACAGAGAAGTCATGTATGCGACCAGATCGCGCATTTGTTGGCTGTCATAGGCGGGCGGCTTGCCGCCGAGGGCACCGGCGACGCAGCGGCGCACCTGATCTTCCAGCGTGACGAGCTGTCCATGCGCATAGCGCGGGAAAATGGCGGCGGCGTTGGACAGGCTGGGGATCTTGGCGCCCGAGGGCGTGGTGCCGGCGGTCGTCCCGCCAGCCGTGTGGCAGGACTGGCAGGTCATGCCCCTGCCGCCACCAAACGTGTCATGGGCGAAAATGTCCTTGCCCTTGGCGACGGCTTGCGCCAGGGGGCCGGAGACCGTGCCCGCCCATGCGAGCGGGAGCCCGGTCGCGGCCAAGGCGGTGGCCAGGGCGAGGTGCGTGAGGCGTCGTGCGAATCTGCGAGTAGTGTTCAAAGTGATGCCCTTTCTGTTTATTTGTTGGACTTCGCGCCGGTCCTCGAAAGACCGGGCGCGCCTGGGGCTTCATGGTGGGCCCTGCCGGGCAGGGGCCATGAATCTGCCGCAAAAAAAGTCGCCCCATGGGACCCGCAATGAGACGACTTGTTCTACAACCTGTAGTAGACAGGGCGTGTGCCCAGAAAGTTCACGGGCGCCACGCAGGCTGGCCTTCGAGTTCGCTCACGTCCACCTCGAACCGGCGCGGGTCTCGCCCGAGCATGAGCTCGTCTTCCAGATAATTGAGGCGCTCGTAGCGGCCGACCTTGGTCAAGCCGGACAGATCCACCCAGACTTCCTGGATCCGTGTGCGAGTGGATTTTTCCACGAGATAGATTCGGCCTGTATTTCTTTGCATGGCTGCTCCGGATTGCAGATCCGCGGGCTCTCCATTCCTGAAGGGCGGCGACGAGGCGCCGTCGATTGTGCACGGCGCGTGCGCCCGACGATCCGCCGATTATAGCAAACCTACGCGCCTTGCCCGGGCCCGAGACCGGCGACGGACAAGGCATCGGACGCCATTGCCGGGCCTTGCCCGTCAACCGGTATTGGCGGTGTTGTAAGAAAACTGTAAGGAAATGATCGATGAAATGTCACAAAAACGTCAGACAATGCCCAGCGTCGTGAATGCCTTTGTGGGGCGTGCCTGTGGGACCGCCATCGGGGATGTGCCAGAATGCCCAGCATCGGCGGATCCGCATGAGGCAGAAGCGGCAGGCACGCCCGCAGCCGGGTGCGCAAGTACGCATTGTTTAGACTAGGAGAAAATAATGTTGCCACAAATGAAGTCCATCAAGACGTTAGGCGTCGCCATGGCGGTTTGCCTGGGTTCGGTCGCCGCCGCCGCACACGCCGCGCAGATCACCGGTGCGGGCAGCACCTGGGTGTACCCCCTGATCGCCAAGTGGAGCGTCACCTACCAGCAAAAGACCGGCACCCAGGTGAACTACCAGGCGATCGGTTCCGGTGGCGGCATCCAGCAGATCGAGGCCAAGACGGTGGCGTTCGGCGCGAGCGACATGCCGCTCACCCCTGCGGTGCTGCAACAGCATGGGTTGATCCAGTTCCCCACCGCGATCGCCGGTGAAGACCTGGTCTACAACCTGCCCGGCGTCAAGCCCGGTCAGCTGATCCTGAGCGGCCCCGTGGTCGCCAAGATCTACATGAAGGAAATCACGCGCTGGAACGACCCGCAAATCGCCAGGCTGAACCCGGGCGTGAAGCTGCCCGACATGGCCATCACCGTTGTCCACCGTTCCGACGGGTCGGGCACCACGTTCACCTTCGCCAACTACCTCTCGAAGGTCTATCCGGAGTGGGCCAAGAAGATTGGCGCCAACACCTCCATCGCCTGGCCGACGGGCGTGGGCGGCAAGGGTAACCAGGGCGTTGCGAGCTACGTGAAGGAAATTCGTGGGGCCATCGGCTATGTGGAATATGCCTACATTCTCGAGAGCCATCTGAGCTGGGCGCGCATGTACAACAGCGCCGGCAAGCTGGTCAGCCCGAGCCTCGCCGGCTTCCAGGCTGCGGCCTCCCACATCGATTTCACCAAGGCGCGAGACTTCTACGTGATTCTGACGGACCAGCCTGGTGCGACGACGTGGCCGATCTCCGGTTGCACGTGGGAGATTCTGAGCAAGACCACGCCTAAGGCCACGAATGCGGAAGTCACCAAGTTCTTCACCTGGGGCTTCGAGCATGGACAGTCGGAAGCCAAATCGATTGCTTTCGGACCTCTGCCCACGAGCACGGTTGACGCGATCAAGGCATACTGGAAGAAGAACCTCGGGATTTAATTCCGGGTTTGGCTTGATTGGGTGAGAGCCAGTGGGGGTGGCGAAGTCGGCCGCCCCCTTTTTTTGCTTTCGGCAGGGGAGTCCCCCGAGGCGGCCTGTCCGGAGCCCGGCGATAGCAGATCCTCTTGGCGCCACGGCCGGCGCCGAAATCCGCATGCCTTTACCCGCCTGCACCGCTCACCGCCGCATGGGCCAACCGGCCATTCCGGTCGCCGCCGCCTGTCAGCCGCCACGCTCGCGCAACGTCCTTCCCCCCGAGCACGCATGCACTTCCCTTCGTCGCAGGGGCGCCTTGGGCTATATTAGATGTGAGATTGCTGCTGCGCTGCTGCCGTTTTCCCGCCCTGCCGGGGCATACGCGCCAAGACGCCGCCGGTATGCGCTTCGCGTGATTCTGAGGAGGTTTTAACTGATGCTTGAATCTTATTCATATATTTCTATGATTAGCTAAATGGACAAGCACTACGACATCAGCGACTTCGCCCGCCGGATAGGTCGATCAGCTTCAACCGTTCGCCGGTGGGAGCGCGACGGGCTGCTTAAAAGCAA
>JAJYKK010000098.1 GCA_021788645.1 Pseudomonadota bacterium | reverse complement strand
CGTCGTCCAGAAGTCGCTTGAGGCCCTTCTTGGGGTAGTTCATGCCCGAACCCAGGTCGGCGATGACCTCGAACGTCCAGCCCTGCCGGGCGCAGTAGCGTTCGAGCACCTGCTTCTGCCGTTCCAGATCGTCCTTGTGATCGAGGCTGGAGACACGGGCATAGGCGACGGTACGAAGCGCCGCTTCAGGCGCGCGAAATTGCTCAGGCCGCAACCGTGCCAAGTCGTAGCGCCGACGCCCGCCGGGCGTGCGCTCGTCGGGAATACGTTTGCCTTCGCGCTCTCAGCGTCGCAGCGTTTGTGCGACGACGCCAAGGAACTCGGCGGCTTCGTGAATGCTGACCATCTTGCGAGACATGCTGAAAATATACAGAAACGCGCAACTCATTAGTTAATAGTTCAAACCCCTGCGCACGCGGCATGTTGCGAATCGTCCCCAGGGTTTGGCGCTAAAATTGCCCGGCCCCCGCCTGGGCATGCGTCGTTCCATGTCATTGTCGAGACGCAGCGCACCATGCCGAGCGCGCCGTTGGTCCGGGCCCTGGCGCGAAACCGGGTCGGGATCGGCCGCGCATTGCTTCGGGGCTTCAGCCATCCCCCGGATCCCCGGGAGGTGCGGCTTCTGCCCGGTGCGGCGCGGCGCAAGCGGTCCTCGGACACAAGCCGGGCAGCGAATGGTCAAGCGCTCGCCCCGGGGGCGGCAATTTCCGCTTTGCGGACTACGGGTCCGAACCCGGCTTCTCACCCCGCAGCCGCTTGGTTTCTCCCCGTCGCTGCTTTGCCTCCAGTCGCCTGCGCTTCGACGCAAGCGTCGGGTGGGTCGCAAGGCGCGGCTTCGGCAGTTCCGCGGCCCGGCGGATCAGTTCGGCGAGTCGCTGCATGGCGTCTCTGCGGTTGGCTTCCTGTGTGCGGAAGCGTCGCGCCGTGATGACGAGCACGCCTTCGGCACTCGCGCGACGACCTGCGAGGCGGATCAGGCGCGCGCGGATGCTCGGGGAGAGCGAGGCCGACCGGCCCGCGTTGAAACGAAGCTGTACCGCGGTGGCGACCTTGTTGACGTTCTGCCCGCCCGGGCCGGATGCGCGTACGAATTCCAACTCGATTTCGCTTTCATCGATGGTGAGGGACGGTGCGATGGGGATCATGGGGACGCGAAGCTGCGGTATGAACCAGGGCATACAGTGTACCTCGGCCAACCGAAGGGCGGTATCAGTAGGGCGAGCGCATTGCGCCTGCGAGCGGCGAGGCGCTCGCAGGCGCGTTGGTGGCAAGCCACCACAGCCGGAGGGATAGCGCGCAAGGGGGCTGGGTGGGAGGGCGCTGCGGCCATCAGGCCGCCGGAATTGGCGAAGGTGACGACGAACACCAGCACGGGCTCTTGCCGCACTGTTCCACCCGGCGCATGGTGGACCGGACGGTCCCGCTGCGCGCATCGAACAAGACGTCGAAACGGGCCGCCGCATGCAGTCCGTTGCAGTACCGCCATTCCCAGGCGAGTTCGTCGAGCGCCTTGAAATAATTGATTCTCCCGCCCGTCACGGGGCCCAGGATGCGCAACACCTGAGCCTTGCTCATGCCGGGCTGGATGCGGGCGAACGTTTCGGCGTTCATCACGTTCGTGATGCGTTTGAGCGTTCCTTCAGGGCCCAAATGCACCATGTAGGTATCGTATCCCATCGGTCCGCGCGGATAGGCGAGCTGCTCGGCGCCGTCAGGATCTTTCCAGCGCATGGCGGGCTGGCCCATGACGCGGATCACGTCCGAGATCCGCGATACGCCAGGTTCCAGCCCGCGTCCGCCGTAGGATGCGCACGCGCCCATGATTACCGCGACGCAGCCCAGCAAGAAAATCCGCACAGAGGTCTTCATGCCTGCATTCTAGACGACGCGGATGCGGCGCATGGTGCACCCGCACACCGTGGCGCAGCAATGGCCGCCCTCCCGTCGTGCCCCCATGCCCGCCGCCGCGCGCGACATCGGGGCGGGGCTGTCGACCGACGCCGAGGCGAGCTGCATGGTCCGTTCAGGCGCCGTTCATGATCGGGCGCGTAGGCTGATGCCAGGCTCGCGCATCCAGCGAGCCGGGCGGTTGCCCCGAAGACGGGACGGGGAGCCATCGCAAACGTCGCATGACACACCAAGGAGCGAACAATGCTCAGGACATGGATTCTTGCTGGGGCACTGCTGTCGATGGGCGTGCCGGCTCTTGCTCAGGCTTATTATCCGGGTGCGCCCTTCGCCCGCGAAGACGTGCGCTATGTGAGGGCGGAGCGGACGCAGCCGTGGCGCCGGGGTGAACGAGCGTACGGTGATGGACCGTCGCGAGATGCCTATCGCGCGGCGCGGGGCGGGCGCGCTCCCATGGAACGGGAGGATGCCTATGCCCGCCGCCGCGAGGCATGGCGGCGCCGGGGCGGCTACGCGCACGCGCGCGAGTGGCACGAGGGTGATCGGCGGTGGCCTGCATACCGTCGCTTCGGTGAACGCGACGGCGATGCGGACTGAGGGCGGGGCGCCTTGAGGGTCGGCGCCGGCATGGGCTTGCCGGTGCCGCCCAGCGGGCGCTGCCCGACGGTCCGCGCCCCCGGCTGCTCTCCCGAGGGGGATCGCCGAGGACGCGCCGCCGACGGCGTTGCATGCCCCTCCCCGTGGGCGCGTGATGCATCGGCGTTTCGCGCGCGGGAGCGTCATGGCCTTCCCAGCGTTCCCCGCGTGCCGGCGGGATGGCGAATGGTCCTGTCGTGCGGTTCGCGGGGTCGTGGCGATGGCTACACTAGATGGAAGGAATGTCTGGAGATACTGGTTATGTTTGAGCATGCGGATGTTTTGTCAGCCCTTGCGGTGAGTCTTCCGCTCGAGAAGAAACTGGACGTGGTTCAGCGCCTGCTCGCCAAGCATTTTCCCTGGATCGATCGGATCGCCGTCGCGCTCTATGACCCGAAGACAGACGTCCTCAAGACCTTCGTGAGCAGCGACGACACGCCCCTCGTGCGCTACGAGGTGCCCCTCGTCGGCGTTCCTTCGTTGAGCAAAATCGTGGCGACGCGACGCCCGCGCGTGCTGGACGATCTGACCGTCTTCGCCGAAAGCGGGCGCGAGCATTCCCAAACGATCCTCGCCCAGGGCTTCCGAAGCAGCTATACTTTGCCCATGTTTGCCGGTGGGGATTTCATCGGCTTCATTTTCTTCGATTCGCGCCGCAAAGCGGCCTTTTCCGCACGGGTGCTCTATCAGTTCGACGTGGTCGGGCATCTCATCGCGATGATGGTCGTCAACGAGATCGGTCAGATCAGGACCCTGCTGGCCGCCGTCCGCAGCGCCCAATCGATGGCCCATCGCCGCGATCCCGAAACCGGCTCCCACCTTGATCGGGTGTCCGGGTATGCGCAGTTGATCGCGCGGCACGTGGCCCAGCGCTACCGTCTGGATGACGACGCGATCGAGCACATTTTTCTGTTCGCACCCCTGCACGACGTCGGCAAGATCGGCATCCCGGACCGGATCCTGCTCAAACCCGCTGACCTTGATGCGGACGAGTGGGCGCTCATGCGCACGCACGCCGCCAAAGGGCTTGAGATTATCGACGACATGATCGCCGAGTTCGGCCTGACCGGGCTCGCGCACCTGAATGTCTTGCGCAATATCGCGCATTTTCATCACGAGACCCTGGACGGCAAGGGATACCCGGCCGGGCTGAGGGGTGAGGCTATCCCCATTGAGGCGCGCATCGTCTCGGTGGCGGATATTTTCGATGCGCTGACGAGCCGGCGTCCTTACAAGCGGGCGTGGCACACCGACGAGGCGTTGCGTGAACTCACTGCCTTGGCCGCCCAAGGCAAGCTCGAGGGGGAATGCGTGGCGGCGCTGCGCGACAACCGAAGTGCGGTGGCCGACATTCAGCAGCGCTTCCGGGAGCAGATTTTTGCATGACCGAAGCGCGCGCAAGTCGCTGCCTTGAGCGGTGGGGAGTAATTGACCAAGTATGAGCGCAAGCCCCTGGCTTCAGACCTGGGGTGAGCGAATGGCTTTGGTTGATATACGGATACCGCTGGAAGTGATCAAACAGCACATCGAACCACAGAAACACGTCTAATGCCTAAAGCGCAATCGCCATCCTTTATCCTCGAACTGCCGCTGGTGGTACAGCCGACGGCGGAGCGGGTCATACAGGGCCGCCTCGAAGCCGGGCGACGGGTCTACAACGCCGCGCTCGATGAGGCACTGAAGCGATTGGGTCTGATGCGCCAGTCGAAGGCGTGGCAGGTGGCCAGGTCGGCTCCCAAGGGCAAGGCGCGCAATCAGGCATTCAAGGCCTGAACCGCCCCGGGCAGGTCGTTTTCCCCGGCTTGGGGTCCTTCTGTCTCCGGCGCGTCCCAGATGCGTTCGGGGTGGAGCGAGGCGGAGGCGACGGTCGAGCAAGCCACTACCAGAGTGAAGGCGAAGAGCCCCGGGGCCGGGCGTCACGGTCGCGCGTTGGCCCTGGCGCAGGAGGCCCGCCATGATCGCGAGCAGGACGGCATCGAGGGTGGCCCATGGACCAATCACCGCGATGATCCGAAAGATGCGAACGCGCTCGCGCCGGCAATAGGGTCAGCGGGCCTCGACGCGGCCGTTGATGATGCGCACGGGATCGCCGACTCGAAAACCCGGGTTGTCGGGCTGTTCGACCGTCGTTTCCGCCCCGTCGTCGAGTCTGATGCGGAATTGATAGGCCGACGCAGGCTTGTTCCGGTTCTGCAGGTGCTGACCGAGCAGGGCGCCGCCCGCCGCACCCGCAATGGTGGCCGCCGTGTTGCCGCTGCCCTGGCCGATCTGATGCCCGATCAGGCCGCCGGCAATGCCGCCGATGATCGCGCCCGCGCCGATGGACGTGCGCGGGCTCACGGCCGTGATGGACTCGATGGTTCCGCATTCTGCGCACGCGGCCGGGTATCCCCCCGGCGTCGGGGCGGTATAGGGCGCAGGAGGATATGACGGGTTCGTGCATGAGGCGAGCGGCGCGAGCGCCGCTAGCAGGAGGCTCGCGGCCATCAGCGAACGCTTTACGAGTGGTTGCATACGCACTCCCTGGTGCCCCACCCGGCGCCTGCCGCCCACAGGGCCTGGGGCCTGCGATTGTTGTCCCGTTCCCGGGCGGGCCGTGGTGTCCTGTTCCGCGGCCGAAGCGTCGTCCGTCCGGCAGTCCCCGGGCGCTCGGCTGCCTTCGTTTTCATTATAGTTGCCCCGACCTCCCAGAGGCGGGCGCGCCCCCCCGCGCAGGCGCCGCGGTTGTTCACGGCGGTGCCGTTTCGTGCTATCCTACGCCGGGTTTTTATGGGGCCAGGAGGCCGTCCGATATGCGCGAATGGACCTTCTGTCTGCTTCTGTTGGCGGCGTTTCTGGCGGCTTGTACGCGCAAGGCTCCCGTGCCCGCGTTCAATGGGGTCGACCTGACCCGGGCGCACTATGCGCAGGATTTTCAGCTGACGGATTTCAATGGGCGCGTGCGGCACCTGTCCGACTTCCGCGGCAAGGTGGTGGTTCTCTTCTTCGGTTATACGCATTGCCCGGACGTGTGCCCGACGACGTTGACGGACTTGGCGCTGGCGATGCGCCGATTGGGGAGGAGGGCCGACCAGGTACAGGTCTTGTTCATCACGGTGGATCCCGCGCGCGACAGCCCACGAGTCCTCAAGGAATATGTCCCCGCGTTCTACCCCTCTTTTCTCGGTCTGTATGGAACACCCGCGCAGACGGCCGCCACGGCGCAGGCGTTCCACGTGTTCTACCGCAAGCAGGGGAGCGGCCCGGACTACAGCGTGGATCATTCGGCCGGTTGCTACGTGTATGACCGCACCGGCAAGCTCAGGCTCTATCTGCCCTACGGCGAAGGCCCGAAGGCCATCGCCCAGGATCTTTCGCGTCTGCTCGGGCGGCGCGGCAAGGTCGGGACTTGGAGCGGGCGGGGCGTTGAGGAGAAAGTACCATTCAGTATATGATCATTCGCTGATCGGCATTAGAAATAGCGGCATATTAAGAGCCATTTAAGATCGCAAAAAGGAGAGAAGGCAATGGCGAAGACGGGGGTGTACGAGCAGTACAATTACGAGGTCGTGAAGAAATTCGCCATCATGACCCTGGTGTGGGGCGTGGTGGGGATGGCGGCCGGTGTTTATATTGCCGCGGAGCTGGCCTGGCCGCATCTCAACTTCGGCATTCC
>JAJYKK010000097.1 GCA_021788645.1 Pseudomonadota bacterium | reverse complement strand
GCTGGGGGTGCCTTACACCAGTATAGGCGAGCGCGGGCAGGAGGGCAGGGCGTGCCGCCCGCGGGGCACGGCGGTGCCGCCCTTGCGCTATGGCGTGCCGGCGGATGCGCGAAAGGCGCTGGCAAGCTCGCCGCGCACGGCGTCTTCGCGCCCCCGGTACAGGGGCGAGATATGGAACGGAATCACCTGCCCCGCATGCACGTGGGCTGCAATCCAGCCGGCTTGGCGAGCGGTCAGATGGCGCTTGTCCTTGGCCCGCGCCGCATCTTCGTCGAGGAATCGGCTCTCGATGAACAGCCGCTCGGCGCCTTGCATGAGCGTCTCGAGGCTACGTATATTGCTGTCGTTGAAGGCGATATCGGTCACATAGCCGATCCGATCGCCCGCAACGACATGGGCCAGGCGCTGCTTGAACTCGACTAAGGGCCGTGTTTGGCTGCACAGGCGCTCGCCCTCGCGCCACCATGCGCGAAACGGCGCCTCGTCGGGATCGTCGCGGAGGATCGCCTGCTTGAGCTCGCGAAGCCATGGCCCGACCGGCAACCCCAGACCGTCCAGGCGATCCTTCCAGATGTTGACGTGCCGCTTCTCCTCCAGGAGGTAGCCGAGGCACGGGGTGCCGTGGTCCAGGATGGCGGCGTGCACGCGAAAAAGGGGACTGTCATGGATGATTCCGCCTTGCAGGCGAAGGGTTTCGTCGTGTCCGCGCCGGAAGGCCTCCCGGCAATGAAAGGCCGCCCGCCGTGCCGTACCGCCGCCGAGGAGTTCCGTGGCGATGATGGTGAAGTCGGTTTCATAGCCTTCGACGAGGTTCCAGGTGTAGGCGGCGAGCTTGTGCTCGACCTGTGCGACGAACCCCGCCGGGCCGAATAGCGACACGGTGCGAGGGCGACCGAGGCCGATCCGCAGGAGCCAGTCGAATCCCATGAAGTGATCCATGTGGGCATGGGAGACGAAGACCTCCGTGATGCGCAGGATCTTGCGCGGAGGCAGCGCGAGAATATTGCCCAAATCGAAGAGCAGGGCACGCCGTTCGAACAGGCAATCGACGAAGAGGGCGGGATCCCCATAGGGACCGTTGACGAGCGCCGGGCGAAAGAGCGGCCGCATGCGGTCGTCCGGCTAGGGCTTGCCCGCCCGGGGCCATTGCGCCGCCTCCCCGTGGCCCGAGGCCAGCCGATGCGACCAGCGGGTCGTCTCGGGCAGTCGGTAGCGGGTGACGCACGCCATGACATAGCGTATGGCGCTCTCCAGGCTGATCCGGTGGCCGATGGACACATAGATGGGCTTGGTTCCCGGACGGGTGCGCAGCACGGCGCCGATGGTTTCGTCGCCGTCGCGCAGCGGGGTCCATGCGCCGCGTGTGTCAGGGGGCTCCCCGTGGGTGCCGACGAGACGGGTCTTGGCGACGCCGATGGTCGGAATGTCGGCGGCCAATCCGACGTGGCAGGCAATACCGAAGCGGCGCGGGTGGGCCAGCCCCTGCCCGTCGTAGAGCAGCAGATCCGGCTTGCGCGCGAGCTTGGCCAGGGCGGCGAGCGCGGCCGGCGCCTCCCGGAAGGAAAGGAGCCCCGGAATGTACGGGAAGGTCACCGGCTCGTAAGCGATGGCGCATTCGACCGGCTGGAGCGCGGGGAAACTCAACACCGCGGCGGCGGCGCGCGCAAGGGTATTGGCCCGGAGCAGTCCGATGTCCAGGCCACAGACATGCCGTACCGTGCCCAGCCGGTCCTCCCGCACGACCCGCTCGCGCAGGCGCTCCTGAATCGCCTTGGCTTCTTGCACGGTGCGCGGCTCGCCTTGGATCTGCAACATGAACCCGCCTTCCTGGACCTGGCGGCGAGGGTATGCTCGCCGGCCGTTGGCACGCCGCCATCGAGCGGGGCCCAGAGTCCGGCGCCTCCGTCGATGGCCTTTCTTTCATCCTATCTCAGTTTGGATCCGTGCGGACGGCCGCATCCCCGGAGCAGACTCAGTGCTGGACGGCGGTGGACGGGAAGGCGTGCTGGATCGCGAGCTTGTAAATATGCATGAGATCGTCTTCGCCGACGTCGATATAGGACTCGATCTCGGAGAGCGCGTA
This sequence comes from Pseudomonadota bacterium, assembly GCA_021788645.1. Taxonomy (GTDB): domain Bacteria; phylum Pseudomonadota; class Gammaproteobacteria; order Burkholderiales; family JAKAFK01; genus JAKAFK01. Next base: position 4,125 of record JAJYKK010000097.1, on the reverse strand, counting down.
GACGAGATCGCTGTGGCGGATGAAGCATTTCTCCGGGACCTGCAGATGCGATTCCAGCTCGCGCACGTGGGCGTCCTGCCGTGCCCGCAAGAGCCTGTTGAAGACCACCGCCACGCTCAGGATGATGAGGGCGTTCAGCATGACCGGGAAGAGCACATAGCCGAGCCCCAGTGCGCGCACCGCCGGTCCCCCCATGACGGCGAAGAACGCGGTGGCCCCGCCGGGTGGGTGGATGCAGCGCAGGTAGTACTGGGCGGTGATCGCGAGGCCCACCGCCAGCGCGGTCGCCAGCAGCGGATCCGGCACCAGCCGGGCGACGATCACGCCGACCAAAGCGGACACGCAATGCCCCCCCAGCACGGCCCAGGGGCTGGAAAACGCACTGTGGGGGACCGCATAGAGCAGCACGGCGCTCGCGCCCATCGAGGCGACGACCTGCACCGCGACATGGTCGCCGAGCAGGGAGCGGCTGAGCGCAACGGTCAACGCGATGCCCAGGAAGCCGCCGAGGCCGGAGATCCATTTTTCGCGATGGCCATGGGTGGGAAGGTGAACGACGGTTGGCGTGAGAAGAAGCTTGAGGGCCCGTTCCATAGGTTCTTTCTTGAGTTGTCGAAGGGGGGCTTGGGGCGACGCGGCGGAGCGCCGGGAGGGGGCGGCCCGTGAGGGCCGCGCCCGCTAGCCCGAGCTCCAGGCGCGCGGCCGCTTCATGCCGGCGATCTTGCAGGCCTGTTTCACATAGCCGTACGGGAACAGGCGAGAGAGCTGGTTGCGATCCGCACCGCTGGTTTCCGTCAGATACTTGATCACGAACCGGGCGTCGGGGGCCTTCTGGTGTTCGTCGTAATACTCCCGCATGAATCGGATGGCTTCCCAATGCTCAGGCGTGAGCGTGATCCCCTCTTGCTGCGCAAGCTCCGCGGCAGCGGCCTCCGTCCAGGTTTCGGGCTCGATCAGATAGCCCTCTTCGTCGGTGTTGAGTTGCAAGGCTTCTGCTTCCATGATGGTCCTCCTTCACTGAATTGCGAGCCTCGGCGCCTTCTCGCGGTGCGGCGCCGAGCGCTTCGGGCGACGCACCGCGGGACGGCGGCAATGCACAGGACAAAGTTTAGGGGGATTGCGTCTAGAAGAAAAACGGAATATTTTGGTGGTTTGCATCGGAGAATCCGATAGATGGACACCGAACAGGCCCGCACGTTTCTCAATGTGGTCACCGCCGGCAATTTTCTGGCCGCCGCGCACCGGCTTCATGTCACGCAATCCACGGTGAGCGCGCGCATCCAGGCGCTGGAGAATCAGCTGGGCGCCAAGCTCTTCACGCGGGGCAAGCATGGAGCGGAGTTGACGGCCGCAGGCCGACGGTTTTTGCGGCATGCCCAGACGCTGGTGCGGACGGTGGAGACGGCGCGCCAAGATGTGGGCTTGCCCGAGGGTTATTCCGCCGGGTTGACGCTCTCTGGGCGCATTGCGCTTTGGGAAGGCTTTCTGCCCCGTTGGGTGGCCTGGATGCGGAGGAGCGCGCCGACCATTTCGCTGCGGTTGGAAATCGGCTTTGAGGCGGACATCATGCAGGGACTGATTCACAACACCATCGACGTCGGGGTCCTGTATACGCCCGAGGCGCGTCCCGGACTCGCCGTCGAGCGCCTGTTCGATGAAACCTTGGTGCTTGTGTCGACCGCCCCGGAGCGGCCATGGCCGGACCCCGGATACGTTCATGTGGATTGGGGGCCGGAGTTCTTTCACCAGTTCTCGGTCTACTTTCCCGACCATCCGCCGCCGGCGCTCTATGCCAACATCGGGTGGCTCGGCCTGCAGCACCTGACCGAGAGCGGCGGCTCTGGCTATTTTCCGTTGCGCATGGCACGCGAGGCGTTGCAGGAAGGCCGCTTGCACCGCGTCAAGGACGCGCCCGCATTCCGGCTTCCCGCTTACGTCGTGTTTCCCTTGACGCGTGCGGACACGTTCCTTGCGCAAGCAGTCGACGGCTTGCGGCAGCTCGCGCGCGCCGAGAACGGCGAGACCGGTGCGGCGAAGGCGGGCGCGAACGGACCGGGTTGACCGCCGCGCGCAGAACCGGCATGGCCGCAAGATGGCGCATGCATATTCAGAGATAGGGATCTTATTGTAGAATAAGCGCCGTCGTCACGGACGCAGCCCTAAAGCAAGGGGATGCGCAGGGCAACGCCCGGGAGCGGTCCGAAATAAGAGCATCGTTTGACCTGTGCGGGATCCGCCGTCTCCGAGACGCGACCTCGGGCGGGTGCCCGATGCAGTGCAAGTTGTCGGTTTGAGAAAGGCACGTGAGGGAGGGGAGATGACGAAAGGTTGGGGCGCCGGTTCAGGAGGCCGAGCCGCGCGGGCACTGGGATGGGCGGGTCTGGCGGTTGCGCTGTGCATGACCCCATTTCCCATCGCGGTGGCGGCCAATGCGGGAGGCATCGCGGTCAATGCCGAGGAAGCCAGCATCAATGCGGTCGATCCGCATATCGCTGCGCTCGAGGCCCGGGTGAAAGCCATCCGGCAAAACAAGAACGCGCTTCAGAGCAGCATTGCGGCTGGCCGCAAGGCCACCTTCTTTTGCGCCAATTGCCACGGCGTGGATGGCAACAGTCCCTTTCGCGGGGTGCCCAATCTGGCGGGGCAGAATGCGTTCTATTTGCTGACCCAGATCCAGAAATTCGCCGACGGGCGCCGGCAGAGCAGCGCATTCATGCAAGGCCTCGTGAGGGTGCTGAGCGATACGGACAAGATCAACATCAGCCTGTACTTCGCAAGCCAGACGGTGCATCCTGCCGTGGTGGCGCATACCGCGCAATGGCAGACCGGAGGCGCCCTCTTTAGCCAGCGCTGCGTGCAATGCCACGGGACAACCGCGATGGGGGACGAACGCATTCCGCGCCTGGCGGGTCAGCACCCGGAATACCTCGTGCTGTCCTTGTCGCGCTATCGGGCGCACAATGGCCAGCGCATGGATCCGTTGATGCAGGCCGTGACGGCCTCGCTGACCAATGCCCAGATCCAGGACATTGCGCTTTACCTCTCCAGCAAGAACTGAGCAAGGCCTGTCCTGACACGCACGATTGGGCATTGGGGAGGCACGCCGCGCGTCCTCGCGAAGCGGCATCGCGCATTCCAAGGCCGGGGTGCAGAAGGGGGCGTCTGGCTGCCCCCTCCCGCGCGGCGGCCTTGGTCCGGCGGGGTGGGCGCAGGATCAGCCCCGCGCCGGTTCGTCGTTGGCGACCAGGGAAATGTGCGTGACTTCTTCGTCACGCAGCACCTGCACCACCCGTTGTTTTTCGCGAGCGGCCGATACCATCATCTGGCCGATGATGCGCTCGATTTTCGCCACTTCCCCATTCTGGGCGCCGCTTTGTCGGTCGATCAGCGCCAGCAGGACGATTTTGTCCTTCTCGGGCATGTGCTGCAACCCGTTGAGCAGACTGCCGAAATCTATGGCTTCTTCCATCGTTGATGTGCGCGGGAGACCCGGCTGTCAGCGGCCAGGATGGATAGCACGGCTTGCGAGACAAGCCCAAATTCCCGCTCTCCTTTTCTCCAAGAGCTATCTTTCGGGTTCCATCGGGGGCCATCTTCGGGCGACTCCCTATCCCCACCATCCCGGCGTCTTGACCGTCATCTCTGTCGGTTGGTATGCGCCGTTCCCGGGCGATCAAGAGCAGGTTGCCCGCCAGGAGGATCCCTGCCTTCCTCGTCACGAACAGCCTCGGCCACCACATGACGCGCACGGAGCCATTCATAAAGTACTATAGGCCATGCGCTTGTCCTGTCAACCGGGTGCGCGGGGACTAAAATGGCGCCGATCCCGGGGATTTCCCTTGCCCGCCCCGGCCTGGGACGGTCTTCCTCGGCGCGGATGTGACTGCTCCGTCCACTAAAGCCTCCGGCTTGTAGTGGCGGCTTTCCACTTCGACGTTCCCCGCGCGAGGACGTTTCCATCTTCGCGGCTTACGCTGAACTCCGTGGACGTAGGCCGAGCTTCCCCGGCCGGTTCGGGCGAGTCCCGCCCTACCTTCTTGCTCAGAATGCCGCACTTTTTCGTTTCCTTCTTCTTCCACTGCCCGGACACGATCAGATCGACACCGCGGGCCTGAATCACCCGAG
>JAJYKK010000096.1 GCA_021788645.1 Pseudomonadota bacterium | reverse complement strand
AGCGACCAGGAGGGGGCACGAGCGCGCCAGGCACAAGGTGGAGAGCAGGTCGTCGGCCACGCCGTGCGCGAGCTTGAAGAGGAAATCCGCGCTGGCCGGGGCGATAACCACGCCATCCACGCCGCGCGTGAATTCAATATGGGCCATGCCGGTATCGATGCGGTTGTCCCACAGGTCGGTGAACACGGGTTTGCCGCTCAAGGCCTGCAAGGTGGCCGGGCCGATGAACTGACAGGCCGCCTGCGTCATCACGACCTGGACATCGATCCCCCGCTTGACCAACACACGCGCGAGCTCGGCCGCCTTATACGCGCCCACCCCCCCGGTTATCCCGAGAAGCAGGCGTTTGGGCTTGTCTGACATCGTTATCCCATCCTGTGCGAGGTCGCCAGAGCGTAGAGTACCAGATCCCGGGCGGACGAGGTATCTTGACCGCGCCGGGGTGCGCCGCCGGCCGTCGGGTTCGGCGGCGCACCCCGGCGCGCGCCGCGCTTTTTCTCTTTGACGCGGGGCGTCGCGATATGGTATAAATCGCGTTTTTCCCAATTCATTACAGACCGGAGCACGGATCATGGCCCGAGTATGCCAAGTGACTGGCAAGGCGCCGATGGTGGGCAATAATGTCTCCCATGCGAACAACAAGACCAAGCGTCGTTTCCTTCCGAATCTCCAGAAGCGCAGGTTCTGGGTCGAGTCCGAGAACCGCTGGGTGAGCCTGCGGATCGCCAATGCGGGCCTGCGGGTGATCGACAAGAAGGGGATCGAGGTCGTCCTGGCGGAGCTGCGGGCAAAGGGCGAAAAGATCTAGGCTGTGCGATGCGCATGACGGCACCATGACACGAAGGAGGACTTGAAGATGCGCGAAAAGATCAAGTTGGAATCGACCGCCGGGACCGGGCACTTCTACACGACCACCAAGAACAAGCGGACGATGCCGGAGAAGATGGAAATCAAGAAGTACGACCCGGTGGCGCGCAAGCACGTCGCCTACAAGGAAACCAAGCTGAAATAGGCGGGCGGTCGAACGCCGTCCATTCCGGCGGGGCCGTTCTGTCCCCGCCGTCGCAGGTGGCCTAATCGAGCGCCTGCCATTTCCGTATCAAGGCGGCCTGGCCGCAGTAGCGGCCCTGCGCCTCCACGATGTTCCAGATGGTCGCATCGCTGATCAGGAAGCGCCGGCCTGTCCGGGTGATGCGGATGCCGCGATAGTCGTCCACGAACCCATGCCGGGTCACCCTATCGAGCAGCGCCGCCCGCTCCTCTTGGCGCGCGGGCTCGGCCGACAGGCGCGAGGGCAGGGCGGTGAAGGCCTCGAAAGTGGTCTCAAACAGCGCCAAGGCTTGCCGGTTTCCATAGCAAAACAAGGGATCCGGCTGCGCGTCGTGGGCGAGGAGCGCGAACGGGGCCTCGAACAACGCCACCCGGGCGGCATCCGGGCCGATTGCCCGCGGCAGCAGCGTGCGCCCCGTCCAGCGGACATAGCTTGCGCGCAATGCCTCGAGGAAGGCGTCTGGGCCCACGGCGCCGGGCCGACCGGGTTCGATCACGCGTAGCAGCGGAGCTTGCGGGAGAAGTCCCGCAGCGCGTCGATGCCGCTGCCTTCGGCGCGAAGGCACCAGTCCTGCAGCTGCTTCAGCAACTGCTCCTTGGAGGCGCTCGAGCGCTCCCAAAGCGCAGTGAGTTCCTGGCGCATGGTGTACACCGTCTGCAGCACGCTGGAATGGCCGATCAGCTCCAGCAGCTTGGTCTTCTCGGCCTCGGCCAGGGTTTTCGCCTCCAGATGCAGCAGCTTGGGCATCAGGCCCTTGAGTCCCTTGTCGTGCAGGTCGGGCAAGCGGGCGGCGAGCTTCTCGAGCTCGTCGCGGTAGGTCTTCTTGACCGAGCGCGCGAATTTGGTCATCACGTCGTAGCGGTGCGTAATCACCGCGTGCAAGGTGGCCAGGTCGACGACCGGCTTGGCGGCCGTCCAGCGGATCTTGGGCGCCACCTTCTTGACCGTGGCGAGGTGCAGCACGCTCAGGATGCGGATGTAGAGCCAGCCGATGTCGAATTCGTACCATTTGCTCGAAAGCTTGGCCGAGGTACCGTAGGCGTGATGGTTGTTGTGGAGTTCTTCCCCGCCGATGAGGATGCCCCAGGGCACGATGTTGGTGCTGGCGTCATTGCACGAGAAGTTGCGATAACCCCAGTAGTGGCCGATGCCGTTGATGACGCCCGCCGCGGTGAGCGGGATCCAGAGCATCTGGACGCCCCAGATCGAAAGACCGATCGGTCCGAAGAGCACGAGGTCGATCGTCAGCATGAGACCGATGCCGACCACGGTATGCTTGCCGTAGACATGCCGCTCCAACCAGTCGTCGGGCGTGCCGTGTCCGTATTTCTCCAGCGTTTCGGGATTCCGGGCTTCCCGCCGGTAGACCTCCGCGCCTTGCCAGAGGACCTTTCGGATCCCGAGGACCTGCGGGCTGTGGGGGTCGGCGGGCGTCTCGCAATGCGCATGGTGCTTGCGGTGGACGGCCGCCCATTCCTTGGTGACCATGCCGGTCGTGAGCCACAGCCAGAAGCGGAAGAAATGGCTGACCACGGGGTGCATCTCCAGCGCGCGGTGCGCCTGATGGCGATGCAGAAAGATGGTGACGGCCGCGATCGTGACGTGGGTCAAGCCTAGGGCGACGGCCACGGCACCCCACCAGGGAAGATCGAAAACGCCGAGAAACATGGGCAGGTGTCCTAACAATGAAAGTTGCGGGTATTGTGCGGGGGATGCGGGACACGCGTCAAAGCCAATTCTAGCATGGACGGACCCCGCCGATGGCGCCCCGGCACGGTTATCCCACCCCCAGCGTGCTGGCCGCGAGATCGCCGACCACGCGAACCTCCCGCTGCGGGTAGGGGATCTGGATGTCGTGCTTCTGGAACTCGCGCCAGATCTCGAGGTTGATGTCCGATACCAGGGCCAGTTGGCCCTGTTCGGGATCGGAAATCCACACGCTCATTTTCAGATTGATGCCGCTGTCGGCGAATTCCGTGAGATAGACCGCGGGCGCGGGGTCCTTGAGGACGCGCGCATGGTGGCTGGCCGCGGTGCGCATGATCGACATGGCGAGCTCGAGCGGCGCATCGTAGGCGACCTGCACCGGAATCGAGACCAGCACGTTGCGATCCGAGTACGAGTGGTTGACGACGGTGGAGGTGATGAGGGTTTCATTGGGGATGATGGACTCGGTGCCATCTAGCCCCTTGAGGACCATGTAACGGCCCGTCAGACGCCTGACGACGCCGTAGCGGTTGTCGACGGTCAGCGTGTCGTCCAGATGGATCGACTTGTCCAGCAGGATGATGAAGCCGCTCACATAATTGCTGGCAATCTTCTGCAGGCCGAAGCCGAGGCCCACGCCCAGCGCGCCCCCGAATACCGACAGCGCGGTGACGTCCACGCCGATGGACGGCAGGACGATCAATACCCCCCCGATCAGCAGCGTCGCGCGGATGAACTTCGTGAGCAGGACGCGCAGGTTCATCTCCAGGGTGGCCGCCTGCATGATCCGCAGTTCGGCAATGCCGCCCAGCCAAAGCGCGAGCACCACCGCGATGCTGACCGACAGCACCCCCTCCAGGATCAGGAGCACGGAGACGTGCTGGTCGCCGATATCGAAGCCCAGCGTGCCGAGCGAATGCAAGATGACGGGCGAAAACCCGGTGATATGGAGCGCAAGCCCGATCCACACCAGCGTGCTGACGATGCGTTCCCAGTACTGAAGGGGGCCGCCGCGGGCCACGCTGTTGCGCAGGATGAATACCGAAACGCGAATGATCGCGAGCGAGGCGAGCAGCGGAATCACGACGTCGAGCAGGCGCGCGTTCGGATGGCCGAGAATGACGCGCGCGAGCCAGACCAGCCCCAAGGCGGCCAAGGGAAAAGTCAGGCGTTGGATGCCGCCGATCTCCCACTGCCACTTTCCCGTCGTGGGGCTGACGTGTTTTCTCACCCAGTGATTCAGCCAAGCGGCGAGCGGCAGGCTGACGGCCACGACGGCGGCTTGCCAGACGATGCTGGTGCGGCTGCGGTGGAGCCAGAGATCGACGAGAAGATTATGAATTTGCGTTGGGTTTTGCATGGGTTCAACGGTCGGCGCGCTGCGGGGCAAGGAGCACGACCCTAGTCACAAGTGGGGGCCATGCGCCGATTTTCAAGGGACGCTTCAAGGCGCGGTCTCGCCGGGCGCGCCGGTCGCCCGCTCCAGCACGGCGGCGAAGAACCCGTCGGTGCCGTGCCGGTGAGGCCCAAGGCGGCAGTAGGGGCCGGTGTCGAGGGGGATGCGGGCGCGCGCGAGGATCTCGGCGGCATCGCGGCGCACGAATTCCGGGTGGGCGGCCAGGAAGGCTTCCACCTGCGCGTCGTTTTCCTCCGGCAAGATGCTGCAGGTGGCGTATACCAGTCGTCCCCCGGGCTTGAGAAGGCGCGCCGCCGCGGACAGGATCACGGCCTGGCGGGCGGTCAGTTCGGCGAGCGTGTGCGGGCTCTGGCGCCACTTCAGATCGGGATTGCGGCGCAGGGTCCCAAGGCCGCTGCACGGGGCGTCGACCAGCACCCGGTCGATCTTGCCGGCCAGGCGCTTGATGCGCGTGTCGTTTTCATGGCTGATGAGCGCCGCGGACACGTTGCTAAGCCCCGAGCGCTTGAGCCGCGGCTTGAAGCGGGAAAGCCGCTTTTCCGACACGTCGAAGGCATAGAGATGACCCTGGGAGTGCATCAGGGCGCCCAAGGCCAGGGTCTTTCCCCCGGCGCCGGCGCAGAAATCGACCACCCGGTCATGGCGTTTCGGAGCCACCAGAAAGGCGAGCAGCTGACTGCCCTCGTCCTGGACCTCGACGTGCCCCTCAAGAAAGAGAGGATGCCGCGCGAGGACACGCTTGTCCGCGAGCCGGACGCCGACCGGGGAATAGGGCGTGGGCGCGGCGGCGATGCCCTCCGTTGCCAGCGACGCGAGCACCTGCGCCCGCGTCGTGCGCACGGTGTTGACGCGCAGATCCAGCGGTGCGGCCGCTTGCATGGCGCGCCCGAGCGCGAGCACCTCTTCGTCGGGCAAAGGCCGCAGGCGCTCGACGACCCAATCGGGCAACTCGGCCTGGACCGGGAGCGGCTCATCGGCGAGGCTTGCCGCTTTGACGCGCGCCGCCCATTCCATTTCGCCTTCCCGCAAGCACGGCGCGATCTCCCGCCGGTTGAGGCCGCGCAGCCTGAGGAGATAGGCGGCAACGAGGTGGCGCGGCACGCGGTCTCCCGCCACATGCTCCAGCAGCCGGCCATGCCGCAGCACGGCGAACACGGTTTCCGCCACGAAGGCGCGGTCGTGGGCACCCAGGTTCGGGTGTTCTCGGAAATAGCGGCTCGTCACGGCGTCGGCAGGGGCGTCGAAGATCATGATCGCCTGCATCAGCGCGGCCGCATGGTTGAATTGAAATGAAGAACACGACATCGAACGCCCTCTGCTGGATCCACCGCCCGCTAGTTTAGCGGTTTGGGGGCGCCAAGCCCAGCGCGCGGCGAGCCCGCGGCCGCGCCCGCGGCATCGACGCGGATCGCCTGCACGACTTCTTCGGCGCTGTCGCCGCTTTTGTCGGTCAGGCGCACCTTGACGGGGAGGTCGCCGTAGCGTTCGGCCAGCCAGATGTCGACTCGGCGGTCACCGGGCGGGTCCACTCGCGCAAGATGCCAAGTCTTGAGCCGCCCCAGCCCGGTGGCGATGCGCTCGACGCCGACGACGCGATAACGGTACACGCTGAGACTGCGCCCGTCGGTCACCGTCAAGTCCAGGAGCCCCGTCCGCGGCCGGAGGAAGGCGAGCTGGTAGGCGAAGCTCAGCAAGTCCTGGGTGCCTTGCGCCAGAGGCACGGTTTGGGAATCGCTGTCGGAGCCGTAGGTGAGCGTATGGGCGTGCCAGTCGAACTGCGCCGAATCGGTCGTCGCGGCACTTTGTCCTCTCTCGATCCAGAAGGCATCCGGACGCAAGCCCTGCGCAGTCAGGGTGCCGTCGCTGATTTCCACGAATCGGCCCCGCTTGAAGAGGGCAAAAATCCCGGTGGCATAGGCGACCTGGGTCAAGGCGTAGCGGTTGCCGGTGCGTTCAAACGATTGGACCAGTTGACCCACATCCAGGCCCTGGGTGCCCTTGTAGAGGGTGAAGGTCAAGGTCGCCCGTCGCGGCCAGCCATGCGCCGGGGAGGCCGGGGCCGCAGAAGGGGCCGGCGACGCCCGGGCGGCTGGCGGCGCCGGGGGCAACGGCCGCGTGGCCCGTGCGGGGCCGGGTTGCGGCCCCCCCGGGGAGCGGCTGCGGCGGCGCGGCGCCGGGG
>JAJYKK010000037.1 GCA_021788645.1 Pseudomonadota bacterium | reverse complement strand
TCCGGCGGGTCACGTTAGGCGCGGGGTCGAGCCGCCAAAAACTATCACGACCTCTACCCGCCACCTTCCGCCCCGTAGTCTCTTTCATGTCCTGGGGTGGCGGCAACCACCATGATCGTTAGGCGAGCACAACGCCAGCCTTGCGTCCGGAGGGGGTCACACGCACACGGGAGTGCGCTGAGCGGACGGTTTGGTTTTTGATCTGGCCTTACGAGCATGCTCTTCCGTTCCCTGGGCATCCACATAAGCCCGCACCGTCTCAAGCGTAGCGCCGCCCACGCTACCAACAAAGTAAGCGCGATGCCAGAACAGCGGTGTGCGGTAGAACGCGGCCAGATGCTCGGCAAAGCGGTTGCGCGCCCTTCTGGCGCTGGCTGGTTTGAGGTTGTTGATCGACACGAAATATTCAGGGCCGGATGGATGTCAATCAGCAGATGGACATGCCACGCCCTGAGCCAGCCGCACAGGTGGGCTGGATTTGGCGCTTACTGTCCTTTGCCGATGGCATGGTACGCCTCCCGGAATCCCTTCGACTCGCCTGCCGCCCATAGGAGCTGCACGGCACTGCGTTTGCAGTTTTGCTATATCTACAGACATAGGAATCCTTTTTCTCGGGACACGCAAATGGAGGCGTGCGCACAGAACGGAAGTCGCGCTGAGCCCATTCACCGGGAAACCGGTTGCCGCGCACACGCCGATGCCTTTTGCCGCCGTGGGCGGCCTGAGGGCAGGGTTCGTCCCGCGCGAATGGCTCTAGTCGTTGCGCGGGGGCATATTCCGGACCCAGCGCGCATGCCCCGCAGCGACATGCTCGACCGCGATGGCGAGAACGTGTTGCGGGCTGAGCCTTCCGGGCTCGAGAAAAGGGATCTCGACGTCTGGGGCAGCGGCAATACGGTCACCGTCAAGGGACAAAGTCGCCGCGACAAATGGAAAGAGCAGGACAATTATTTCTGGCAGGAGATCTCGCAGGAGGAACTTTCGCGCACCATGACGCTGCCCGCGCGACGGCGCCGCGGACAAGGGGCGCGTCGTTCAAGGATAGCCTGCCCGAACGCACACCGCCTAAATGGGAGGCCGACAAGCGCCGCAGCATCGAGATCGAACAATCGTCGATGCCAGGCAGGTAGGGTCACGTATCAGGAATCCGCCCCGAAAGCATCGCCGGGGATGAAATAAGGGACCGGTTGCACGAGTTCGCGTCGCATCCCATGGCTGGAAGGGAGATTAAATGAAGGCGCTTGGATCCAAGCACCCCCTAAACCATCTTTTCTTTCCGAGGCTTCTGTCGATGGCCATCGGCCCACGCGCGCATCCCCGCACTCGCGCACGCCGGAGCAGCGTTGCCGAATGATCGTGGAGGCTGCCTATTGGCGCGCGCAAAAGCGGGGCCTCGCCGGCGGCGACGCGACACAGGAATGGCTCGATGCGGAGGCCGAGATCGATGCACTGCTACTCAAGACGCCGACCCGACGTCCGCGGTTCCATTGGTTACCCTGGTGCCACCGGCGGTTCCCTCCGGCGTGACCGCAACCAACCACGCACGCCATGAGGTGTCCCCACGTGCTCGCAGCGGCCGTCCTGCTCTCGCTTGCGGCTCTCGCCAGGCCCGCGGGCGCCGCCACCTTCGTGTTGCCCGCCGATGGCGGCAACATGGTGGGCGAAATCCGCGCAATCACCCTCGCCAATCCACGCAACACCCTGCTCGACGTGGCGCGCCGCTATGACCTGGGATACAACGAAATCACCGCTGCCAACCCGCGCGTATCGGTGTGGGTACCTCATGCGGGCACGCGAATTGTGGTCCCCACCGAATTCATCCTTCCCCCAAAACCCTGGGTGGGCATTATCGTCGACGTCCCCCAGCGCCGACTCTATTACTTTCCCACGCCGAGACCCGGAAAACCGCCACGCGTCATCACCTTTCCGGTCGGCATCGCCCGCTCTGGCTGGCCGACCCCGCTCGGTCGCACACGCATCATCGCCAAATACAAGAACCCATCATGGATCGTTCCCCGGGATATCCAGCGGGAGCACCGCAGGGAAGGGGACGCACGGTTTCCGGCCTATTTTCCGCCCGGGCCCGACAACCCCATGGGGATGCTGGCGATGCAGACGGGTTTCTCCGAGATCTTCATTCATGGCACCAATCGGCCATGGGGCGTAGGGATGCAGGTCAGCCATGGATGCCTGCACTTATACCCAGAGGATGCCGCGTACTTGTTCCGCCGCCTGCCCATCGGCACCCCCGTGCGCATCATCAACCAACCGGTTCTGGTCGGCAGCAGAAATGGCCACCTCTACGTCAGCTCGGCGCCGCCCGTGGCCGATTACCCGTCGCGCGAAAACGCTCGGACGCAGGCAGTTCTCGCACTGTCACGCTTCCGCAAGGCTCACCCCGGCCTCGTCCCAGACCCGGCACCCTGGCACCGTCTGCTGGCCGCAGTCAATGCACACCGCATCGTGCCGGTACCCATCGGTCCTCATGCGGCCGACATCGAAAGACAACTCGCAGGCCTCATGCCGTCCGCCTATACCGATGAACCGTACGGCGCCGACGCCAACAGCGCTGCCGTGCCGGAAACGCATTAGGCGACTTCGCGAAGGGTGGCCCCTCGACATGCTTGCTTGCCCGCTGCCGTCGCGTTTCTGGCCACGGGTGATGTCTAGCATCCTGATTTCCGCCAATCCGCCCAGAGCCGTACGTAGCGGTTCTCAGGCCATGGGTGCGCCCCGTCCCCGAGCCCCCGCGTGTAAGCGCTGTCCGCCACGAGCCAACGCCGGATTCCATAGGCGCTCAACCCACTTAGCATGATCGGGACCATGATCCCGGTGCGTCCTGTCATCTCGACAACCATCAGGGTGCCTCCAACGATTGCGCCGGTGCTTGCCGCGACCATCCCCCCCATGCCCGCCAGCACCAAGAGCATTTCCGGCATCGGCGTCCCGGCCCTCGCCATGCTGGCGGCAATCAGCCCGCCCAGGAGCCCGCCGAGCAGCAATGCGGGTGAGAAGATCCCCCCCGAACCGCCCGTGCCCAACGTCAGCACGGTCGCAAGAAACTTCAGGGCAAACAGAGTCAGGAGGAGACCAATCGGCCAGTACGCATGGGTCAGCAGGGCGTCCGCGGTGGCGTACCCCACCCCTTCGATGGCGTAGTGGCCTGTCCATATAAGGCAGAGGTAGAGCCCCAGGCCCACAAACAGCATGGCCGCCCCATGCCGAAGATAAATGGCTCCGGGCATGCGGAGCATGCGCCGACGCGCATAATGGACCGCCACGATCAGCGCCCACGCCAAGAGGCCCGCCAAGGCGCCGGCTGGAAGCCCCACCCACCAATCGTGCGCCCATCCGCCCTGCAAAGGCGCCAACGGAAGCAGCCGAACATTCCCTAACACCTGCCGCCTCGTCCAGGTGCTCGCCCAGGTGGCCGCCAGACAGCCCAGGACGACCGATGGGCGCCACTCCGGCGCGGCCACCTCCAGCGCGAAGATCCAGGCCCCCCAAGGCGTATTGAAGCTCGCCGCGATGCCCGCTCCGGTACCACAGGCGAGCAAGGCGACGGCGAGCGACGGGGGCAGCGCCAAGGCGCGCGCAAGGCCCGAGGCCAGCGCAGCACCGAGATGCATGGAGGGCCCTTCGCGCCCGGCGGATCCGCCCGAGCCAATCGTGAAGACAGTCGCGACCGGTTGCAAGACGGCCGATCCAGGATCAATGCGGCCCTCGCGTACAAAAACGCCCTCCAGAATGTCGGGCACGCCGGAGCCGCGTGCCTGGCGCGCGATGTGCCCACTCAGCGCCGCCGCGACAAACCCGCCGAGGACGGGTGCAATGATAACGGCCACGCCCCAGGGTCCCGCAGGCGTATGCTCGCGCGGATCGTAAGCGAGACTCAGTCGCCCCAGGAAGAATAAGTCGTGGACGACCGCCAGAAGCAGATCGAGACCCATTGCGCCTAGCGCCGCGAGGATGCCGGCGATAAGGGACAACGCCAGCAGAAGACTGAATGCCCACGCCCGCCTCGTGAATTCTTGCAAGAAATCCCTCACGCCGCCCTTTTGGGGTTCGCCGACGGACCCGTTGATTAGCCGCGCATCCGGCCCATGCGGGCGCGCCGCTGCGCCCGCTCCTTTGGTCTTCAAGGCAGCCGTCCCCGCCGAAGCGTCGCCCCGGGAGAAGGAGGCGCATTCGTACCGTCGGGTTGGCCCCGCCCCTTGCCTGAGCCGTCCCCGCGGCGCCACGCTCCAAAAAGACTCCTGCAGAATCCCTGGTACATCGCGACTGCCTTCTGGCCTCGGCGCACGGCCGCAAAGAGACCCGTTCCGATGCCTTCATCTAAAGTGTATACTTGAATCGAGCGGAGGCAGAAGGAGCATCGCTCTCCTTCCATGACAATAAATCAAGAAGCGGGGTATGAAACATGGATACGCGGAGCTCGTCCCCCAGCGCTGGCCCAGCGGCGTATTCTTCGGCGAGGAAGGGGCGATGATTCCAATCCGAAGCCTTTGTGCAGAGTGCTTGGGAAAATTTCGTGCTACGCTTAAACGACACCATCCTAGCGGCGTCATGCAGTGCCACTGCGCGCATCACAGCGTTGCACTCACCGCAAGCGTCGAGGATGGCGTTGTGCTCAACTGGGCGCTTTTCCCCGCCGCAAAACCTGTCCAAGAGACCGTCGCCATGAATGCTTCCTTAGACCCCCTTTGCGAAGACTCGGATCTCCTGGCATTTCCCCCGTCGCAATCCAAGAAGCACTAAGAAAACGCGCCCCCGACCGCAGCCCGCGAAGGACCGTCTCGTGGCAGGCGCCTCCCCCAACCCGAACAACGGGGACTGTCCCTAGGGCCCGTTCGTCGCGGGAGGCGCGAGGCCGCCGGACCGGGCCTCGCCTATTGAGGATTGCTTATGGACAACACCTCTGTTCCCGGCGAAACGGTTCATCGGCCACGCGCAGTTGAGCGTCTGGTCGCCGGAGAAGACACCCTGGAAGGCGCCGGGGTCCGCCTGACGCGCATCTTCGCCCAACCCCTCCAGCATCGCCTGGATCCCTTCCTCCTTCTCGACGCATTCGGCAGCAACGATCCGAAGGATTATGTCGCGGGATTCCCCGATCACCCGCACCGAGGGTTTGAAACCATCACTTATATGGTCGCCGGGCGCATGCGCCACCGCGACAGCGCGGGCCATGAGGGCGTGCTGGAAAGCGGGGGCGTGCAATGGATGACGGCAGGCAAAGGGGTGATCCATTCGGAAATGCCAGAGCAGGAGCACGGTCTGCTGCAGGGCTTTCAACTGTGGCTTAACCTCCCGGCTCGAGACAAGCTCTGCGCGCCGTGGTATCGCGACTTCGCGGCCACCGACTTGCCCCGCTTCACGACCGATGCGAAGGTGGCGGTCACGGTCATCGCCGGCATCACGCACGGCATCGTCGGGGCGGTGACGCGCGACGCCACGGCCCCCCTATACTTGGATCTGTCGCTTCCGGCAGACGGTGTTTTTCACCAGCGCCTTGCGCCGGACTACAACCTCTTCGTGTATGTCTACGCGGGAAGGCTGCGGATGGCGGGAACGCTGATCGCCGCCGGTCAGATGGCCGTGGCCACCAACGAACCGGATACGGACGGCCTCATCCTTGGGGCCATGGAAGGCAGTCGCGCGCTGCTCGTCGGCGGGCGCCCACTGCACGAACCGGTGGTGCAATATGGGCCATTCGTGATGAATTCCCAGCAGGAGATCGAGCAGGCAATCATCGACTTTCAGCATGGGGACCTGGCGTGAGGCGCACGCTTTTCTGGCTGCGCTTCCCTCCCCTGGAACCGCCGCGACCCGACTGACCGTGTTGGGGTGGCCAGTCAGCGATATTGGCGGGAAAAAACTTTACCTTTTCCGCGCGATAGGCAACAATGCACGCAGCCGGCGAGATCGCCGGCCATTCCCGGATGCGGCGCATCGCTTCGCGCCGACACGCCATAGCCGGGCAAAGCGATAACAGCGGGAGCAGCAATCCGATGACACCCCCCTCCGTCCGGCCGTTAGGATGGCTTCAGATCGTGCTCTTGGGCGTGCCCTGCGTGGCCGTCATTATCCCGCCCCTCTTCAACCGGATTGACCCCACCCTATGGGGCGTGCCGTTCTTCTACTGGTGGCAAATGCTGTGGGTTCCCCTGAGCGGCTTGTTCATCGGCATCGCCCATAAGACATGGACGATCCAGAACAGGGAAGGGACACGATGAACTGGCCCGCCACTGTCGTCTTCGTCTGCTTATTCCTCTTCATCACCATCCTGGGCTTCATTTCCGCGCGCTGGCGGGCAGGCGATCTCAATCACCTGCATGAATGGGGATTGGGCGGACGTCGCTTCGGGAGCTGGATCACCTGGTTCCTGATCGGCGGTGATCTCTACACCGCCTACACCTTTGTGGCGGTACCTGCCTTGATTTTCGGTGCGGGCGCTTTGGGCTTCTTCGCACTGCCGTATACCATCCTGGTCTATCCCCTGGCGTTTGCCGTCCTGCCCCGCCTGTGGGTAGTCGCACGCGAGCACAATTACGTCACGGCGGCGGACTTTATCCGCGGCCGCTTCGACAGCCCGTGGCTCGCCTTGGCCCTTGCCCTAACCGGCATTGTGGCCACGATGCCCTATATTGCCCTCCAGCTGGTTGGTATTCAGGTGGTCATCGGGGGCCTCGGGTTCCCGACCCATGGCTTCATTGGCGACCTCCCCCTTCTAATCGCCTTCGGCATTCTCGCGGCCTATACCTATACAAGCGGACTACGGGCGCCCGCCATGATCGCCGTGGTCAAAGACCTGCTCATCTACATCACCGTCCTCGCGCTCATCGTGGTCGTACCTCTCAAGATGGGCGGTTTCGGGCAGATCTTTGCGGCAATCCCGCGGGCCAAGGTGCTGTTGCCCGCCCCCTCAAACGGCAACTTGGGAATGATGTCGTACTACGCTTCGTTGGCGCTCGGTTCCGCACTCGCCCTCATGCTCTACCCCCACGCCACCACGGCAGTGCTGAGTGCCAATGGGCCCGAGACACTGCGCCGCAACTGCGTGTTTCTCCCGGCGTATTCACTGATGCTCGGCCTGATCGCGCTGCTGGGGTATGTCGCCTATGCGGCGGGCATCGCGCGGCTGCCAGACCTCGCACCCTACTTCGCGCAATACAAGGCGCAGTTCGCGCTCCCAGGGCTTCTGCTTCACTTCTTTCCCAGTTGGTTCGTCGGCGTAGGGTTTTCTGCGGTCGCCATCGGAGCCTTGGTCCCAGCGGCCATCATGTCGATCGCGGCGGCCAATCTGTTCACCCGCAACGTGTATCGAGAGTTCGTGCACCGCACGTGCAGCCCGGAACGGGAGACGCAAATGGCGAAACTGATGTCCCTCGTGGTCAAGTTCGGCGCCTTGCTCTTCGTGGTCTTCCTGCCGCTCAACTATGCGATTCAGCTGCAGCTGCTAGGCGGCATCCTGATCCTGCAGACCCTCCCCGCCATCATCGCAGGCCTCTATTCCCGCTGGTTTGATGCCAGCTCCCTACTCCTCGGCTGGGCAGCTGGCCTCGCCTGGGGCATCTGGGCGGCCCATGCCACCGCCTTCCAGAAATCCGTCTACGCCGTTCATCTGGGCCACTTCGTGGTACCGGGCTACATCGGACTGTATGCACTGGTGATCAATCTGGTGGTTGCCACGCTCTCGGCAGGGCTCCTGCGCGCAGTGGGCAAGTCGGCCGATAACGCGGCCGCCGTGGGTAACTGAAGTCACGGCGGCCGCAGCGCGGAGAAGGCGCCCGAGGACCCCGGGAAGCGCCATTGGCCGGAGGTTTTCGCGCGAGGCGACCCGCGACGGTTCCGGAAGCGCCACCGCGTGGTGCGCGACGATGCGCTTGCCCAGACGATGCTGGCTGAATAGATTATCAAAGGTGGCAACGGCCACTGAAATGGCACGACCGGCGGCCTGGCAATGACGCCTCACCCCACCCTAACGCTGGCACAGGCAGAGGCAATGGCCAAATAGGTGCTCCGCGCCTGGCGGGACAATGGCACGTACAAGCCCTCTCCCGCCTGCCGCATCTCGCAACCACGAAGCAGCGGACGCATGTCGCGAATATACAAGCGAATGGCAAACGGGCGCTTCAGTGATGCCCTTATGCATCCAGGCTACTCGGCACCTCGCACGGGACCTTTCGATCCTTGAGCGGCGAGCGCGCATGTCTCGCGCGACGGGGTGCCGGCCCGTTCGGACTCCCGGACCAAGCGGGCTGCAGACTCTTCGACGCCACGCGAGACCTGTCTTTACCTGCGAAAGGGGCGCCGTTTCGGTCAGCATCCGCGTGCCCCCATGCCTGGCGCGCCCAAAAAAAAGCCGCCCCACGAGTGGCAGGGCGGCGTGTCGGAGGAGACACGGATGATGACATCTATCGGCCGGTAAGACGCCGCGTTGCAAACCCGCGCATCAGCGGGCGCATTGCGCCTGCATGTTGCGTGCGAGTCCGAGCAGGAAGCCCAATGTTTCCTGGGTATCCTTCCGGCGCATCAGGGTGAATAGCCCCATGAGCCCGCCGGTCGCATGGACGCCCTCCTTCGCCTCGGTCGCCGACTTCTCGAGGCAGTGCAACAGTCCTTCCACCATATCGAGGCGGTTGACCAGGGAGGGAAGGGCTTCCGCAAGCTTTTCGAGCGTCCCGGCGCTGTCCAGCCGCTCCAGCATGTTGACCAGACGGTCCCCACTGCCGCGCTGCAGGCGATCCAGCATCGCCAGGCCGCCCCCCATCGCGTCAGCCAAACGGCTCACCATATCGTCGGTCAGCGCGTCCTGCGCAGAGCCTACCAGTCGGGCCAAATCGGCCAGACGATCGAGATCCCCGGTGTGCACCATTCGCGCAATCACCGGGATGGCCTTATCCAGCTGCGCGCGGTTGATCTGGTCGACCAGGGAGATCGCCCCACCAGCCGTATCCGCGAGACGGCTGACCATGTCATCGGTCAGCGCGTCCTGGGCGGAACCCACCAGCCGTGCGAGATCCGCGACCCTGTCAAGGTCGCCGTTCTGGATCAGCTTGGCAATGACCGGGATCGCCTTGCCCAGCTGGGCTCGGCTGATTTGGTCCAGCATGTCCATGCTGCCCCCGGCCATCTCGGCCAGGCGACTGACCATGTCATCCGTCAGCGCGTCCTGGGCCGAGCCCACCAGCCGCGCCAGCTGCGCGAGGCGCTCAAGGTCGCCGTTATTGGCCATCTCCGCCAAATGCGGCAGGGCCTTTGCGACCCCAGAGCGGTTGACGCGATCGAGCAGATCGGCGCCGTCCGAGGCCGTTGCGGCTAGGCGCGCGACAATGTCGTCGGTCAGCGCGTCCTTGGCCGCCTGGACAAGCCGATCGAGCTCGCCGCTCTCCGCCGCCTTACTATCGAGTTGGACGTTCATGTTGTCCTCCTCAGTTACAGCAGACCGCGCGCAGACGCCCAGTAAAGCTTATTGTAGGCAGTCTTGAACCAGTGCACCGCACGAGTAGGCGGCTGCGGGCTGGGCGGGGTGGTGTAGTTGAAGCTCGCGTAGGTGGCGCGCTCCTTGCCGGCTTGGATGAAGCAGAACACCTTCCCGTCGTAATCGCGCACGGGAACGCCCATCTTGACGACCGCAGCGAGATTCTCGGCCACCACCTCGGCCTCGAAGTGAGCGGTCGAGCCCGCCTTGGAAATCGGCAGATTCGTCGTATCGCCCAGCACCAGGACGTTCTTGCCATGCTCGCCGTCCATATGCAGGTTGGTGCGATTGGTAGGCACCCAGCCGTTCTGGAAACCCGCCTTCTCGACCACTTCCATGCCCTTGTGAGCCGGGATGGCGACCAGGAGGTCATACTTCGTCTCGCTGCCTTCTTCGCTCTTGAGGACCTTGTTCGCGCCGTCGACCTCCTTCATGTTGAAGAGCGTCTCATAACTGATCCCGAGCCTGTCAAACTCCGGCGCCGCCCACTTGGCCACATTCTCAAGGCTGTGCACGCGCCCGATGGGGTAGGTGTAATGGATCTGCACCTTGTCGCCCATGCCGCGGTCTTTGAAGTAGTCGTGGAGCATGAAGGTGATTTCCAGCGGGGCCATCGGGCACTTGTGGGGAACGCCCACGGTGACCACCACGCGGCCACCCTCGAAGCTGCGCAGCGCCTTGAACATCTTGACCGCAGTCTCTTCGGTGTAGAACGTTTCCGCATTTTCCGCGAGACCCGGGATGCCCGTCATCATGGCGCGAGACCCCGTCGCAATGACCAGCACGTCATAGTCGCAGGTCTTGCCGCTTTGCGTCGTGACATGGTTCTTTGCGAAGTGGAACTCGGTCACCGGATCGACATGAAATTCGATGCCCGGCTCGAGCAGGCTCGCCTGGTCGCGATACAGTTCATCAGGCGTCATCCGTCCGACCGCCACATAAAGCAGCCCCGGCTGATACATGTGCCGCTCCGAGGCGGAAAGCATGACAATGCGGGCCTTTCCGGACTTCAGCTCGCCGTGCAGGCGGCGTGCGAGGTTGTTTGCCAGGATGGTACCGCCCATGCCGCCGCCGACGATCAATATCTTCATGCTGTAGTCTCCTCTTTATTTGTTAAAGTGGGCGCCCTTCAGGGGCGCCTCGCCCTACCGTCTTGCTCACTTGGACTTGCGTATGAACACGTGCCAAACGCCGTTCTCTTCCTTCGTCCCCACCACCTCGTGGCCGACCTTCTTGACCCACTCCGGGATATCGGTTGCCGAGCCCTTGTCGGTCGACAGCACCTCCAGCTCATCGCCGACGTCCGCCGCCTTCACACCGGCAATCAGCTCCATGAGGGGACCGGGACAGAAACTTCCCCTCGCATCAATCACTTTCTTCGCCATGAGGCGTATCCTCCAACAAAATCAAAGCCACTTCCGAAACGATGGCTCAAAACGACCAGACCTGCGCCCCTTGAGCATCCGAGAGGAACTTGGTGAGCCCGAGCGATTCGCCCATATAGGACTCCAGCCCTTCCTTCTCGATGCCCATGATATCCATCGCCATGGTGCACGGATGGATTTTCGCATCCCCCAGCGTTGCCGCCTGCTCGAACAGCGTCCGAAAGGCAGGCGCCTTCTTCTGCTCCATGAGCCGACCCATTTCCCCCTCCGCGGGCGCGGCTTCGGTCGAACCCTTGACGAAGTAGCGCAACGCGTTCATGGAGACGAACACCGTCACGTCCATCCCGCTGACCGCCCCTACCGAGGCCATCATGCCGGCCATCTGCAGCTGCTCCCGCTGGCCAGACACCAGCACAATACACATTCTTTCCGACATCCAGCGTTCTCCTTCACGCTTGAAACACAAACAATTCGGATCCTGAACTCCTTAATCCGCGCGCCTGACTTCCGACTTCCGTGTCACCTCCTTAAGCTAAAAGCATGCCTGATCTGGACTCACTGGATTACCAATAAGTTAGCCTATTCGCGACCTGACAACGCGCCCGCGCGCTGTCAGGTCATGCGCCACTTCTGTCATGCCCGGTCATGACAAACCATTCGCGACGCCGTTTCAGTACCTGCCAAAATCACCGCCCCGACGCCCGCGGCGGTTCCTGTCCGGCACGTTCCGCCGCTTCCGACGGGTTCGCCGCCAAATAGCGGTCCGCCGCGAGCGCCGCCTTGGCCCCCGCGCCAGCCGCAATCACAATCTGCTTGTCCGGCTCGTCCGTGACATCCCCGGCGGCGAACAGGCCGGGAACGGCCGTCCGTTGCTCGCGATCGACCACGATCTGTCCGTGTGGATCAAGCGCCAGCAGCGCAGCGACGGCAGCGCTGTTGGGCTCCAGTCCGATCTCCAGGAACACGCCGTCAACGGCCAAGTCATCCGCCGCGCCGCCATCCGGCGTGGCCAAGCGCACGCCTTCCAGCTGTCGGTCGCCCAGATATTCGCGGATCTGCCTGTTGAGGTGAACAAGGACCCTGCCCGCCTGCTCGGCCCGCCGCACCTCGTCGACGAGGATCGGATCCGCCTGGAACTGGTCGGTCATCTGAATCAGGTGGATCTCCGACGCATAACGGAGCAGGTCGCGGATGGCGGTAAAAGCAGAATTGCCGCCGCCCACCACTGCGACCCGCTTGTCGCGGTAAAGCGGCGCATCGCAAGTCGCGCACCACGCGATGCCGCGGCCGATGAAGCGCTCTTCGCCGGGTACACCCAATCGCCGATAGCGCTTTCCCGCGCAATAGACCACCGTGCGCGCGCGGTAATGCTCATCCCCTTCGACCGCAATGCGAAGCAGGCGATCCTCGCGCTCGATCCGCGTCACGGTCGCATGACAGCGCTCAGCCACCGGATAGGCCTCGAGGTGTTCGCGCATGGCCCGCCCGAGCTCGGCGCCCTCGATTCGGACGAGCCCCGGATAATTCTCCACCCACGCCGTGTCGTTGACTTGGCCGCCCGCCTGCCGCCCGATCAGGACGGTCTTGCGTCCCTTGCGCTGGGCATACAAGGCGGCCGCGAGCCCTGCTGGGCCGGCGCCGATGACCGCCACGTCGTAGACTTCGGCCTCCTTCGCCCGAGCGGCTTTGCGCAGCCCCTGCGCCTCGCGCAGGCGTTCCTCGATCGCCTCGTAGGCCTCGGGATCGATGGACTTCACGATTTCCAGCACCGCCTGCTCGGCCGGCAGCGCGCCCTCGAACGCCCGCCGGCCATTGACAACCGTCAACGGCACGCCATGCACGTCATAGCGGTTGACGAGTTCGGGAAATTCGCCCACATCCACCATGTCCGCGCGCACCTGCGCATTGGCGAGCGCCAGCTGATGCGCGAGGTGCACCATCTTCGCGCAATAGGGACAACTCAAGGTCACCATCACTTCGATGTGGGCGGGGCGCTTGAGCAGCGTGGCGAGGCGGGTCACATCGTCATCCACTCCGGCCGCGCCCTGGGAAATCAGGCGGATGGCGTGTAGCAGGGATTCGAATTCATACCCCCCGGTCAATCCATAGAAGCGTATCCCATGATCGACGCGCCCCCGCACCACGGTCGCCGGGGCCTTGGTCACGCCATACTCGAGGGCGGCAGCGGAATCGAGGGGAAACACCTCGAGAGAAAGCTTGGGGTTTAAGCGGGTCAGCGACTCAAGCAGCTCGCGCTGCTCGGCGCATGCCCCGCAGGCATAGGGCTGCGTGAAGAAGAGGAGCTTTACGGCCTGATCAAGCGTCGCCAGCGACCGTCTGGCCGCCTGCTCGACGTCGTGCGTGATCAGCTTGCTCATGCCGTCTCCTGCCGCCGCGATCCGCGCGTCACGCCACGGATCCGCGACCAGTGCGCCCGCCCCCCTTACAAGCTCATGTTATGCCCTTGGGCGGCGACACGCAAGCTGACGCCGCGCCTTGGGCACGGCCTTAGGCGCGGAAAGATTCGGGGGAAGCGGAAGCCGCGGACGGGATGACGAGCTGCGGGCGGCCGAAAAAATAGCCCTGGGCCCAATCAACGCCCAGCGCCTGCAAAATCTCGGCCGTCTCGCCATCCTCCACGAATTCCGCAACGGTGGTGAGATCCAGGTCCCTTGCGATGTCCTGGATGCGGCCGACGATTTTGCGCACCCGCGGATCGCGTACCCGCGCGATGAGATCGCCCTCGATCTTCAGAAAGGATACCGGGAGATCGGCAAGGTACTGAAAAGATGAATAGCCGCTGCCGAAGTCGTCAACGGCAAGGCGCATGCCAAAATCCAGAAATGGCGCCAGCTTGGCCTTCACCGCCGCCATGTCTCCCAGTAGCTGCCGTTCGGTGATTTCCAGCACAAGCGGCTTGACCGCCCACATCTCCAGGCCGCAGGCGTTGCACGCCGATTGCGCTTCGGCGAACAGCGCCTCCACGAGTTCTTGATGCAGCAACAAATCGCCCGACACGTTGACGAAGTGCGCGATGCCCTCGCTTCCACGAGCCATGCGGTCGCTGCAGTGGCGGATGGTCCGGGTGATGACCTCGAAATCGATAAGATGCGTCATCTGCAATTCGGCCGCCGCGGCGATGAAATGAATGGCCTCGACGGGATGGCCGTCCTCGTCGATCAGCCTGGCCAGGGCCTCGTCGCCCATCACCCGGCCGGTCTTCAGGTCGACAATCGGCTGATAAGCCGCCACCAGCCTGTGCGCCGCGAGGGCCGAGCCGATTTTAGCGGCCAGCGAGTACACCTCATGCTTGGCCCCTACGGCGACAACCCGGTTGCGGCCGGTCTTCTTGGCCTCATAGAGCGCGGCGTCCGCCGCCTTGAGGAGAAACTCTGGGGTATCCCCATCGCGCGGGAAACTCGCCACCCCAAGGCTCGCAGTGGTACTCACCCGCTCCCGGTTGAACTCGATGGTAAAGCACTCAACCTGGGCGCGCACGCGCTCCGCAATGCCCACCGCATCCGGCTGACTGGTATCCGGCAGGATCGCGAGAAACTCTTCGCCGCCCCAGCGGCCAACCACGTCGCCCGCACGCAGGCTGTGGCCCAAAACCTGCCCGACATGCCCCAGCATCTCGTCGCCCAAGGCATGCCCATAGTTATCGTTCAGAAGCTTGAAGCGATCCAGGTCAAGCAGGAGAAAGCTGTACGGGTTGCCGCTACGCTCGGCCTGGGCATGCGTGCGGCCGATGCAATCGAGCAGCGCCCGCCGATTGAAGAGGCCGGAGGTCGGATCGATGGTTGCCGCCTGCTGGAGAGAGACTTTGAGTTTGGCCTGATCAAGGGCCACGCCCGCGATTTGGCCAAAGGCAATGAAAGGCTCCACGCCGACCCGCTGGAAATAGTCGAGCGTATCCGCGAAGATCACGATCATCCCGCGAGGCAAGGTGCCCGGCTGCCCAACCGGCAGCGTCAAGCCATCCTGAAAGCCCCACCGTAACGCCTCGGCGCGCCAGCGCCCGAAAGTCGGGTCGGACGCCACATGGACGAGCACCGGCTCGCCACTGGCGAGGGAACGCCTCCCCGGTCCCCGCTTCGCTTCTTCCGAATGATCAATGACCAGGCCATGCGCGTATTCGGCCGAGCGCCCAACGACATACTGCGGCCGAACGTCCTCGCTGTCGGGGTCGCCGAGATACATCCAGGCGAGACAAATCGCGCGGGAAGAGGCCACCAGGCCATCACATGCCGCTTTCAGAACATCGTAAGGGGTTCCGCCAGCGGAAAGGCTCGCCGTAGCGACCAGAAGCGCCTGATAAATCAAGAGCCGTTCTTGCGTGGTATCCATAGGCTGCACACCCCCCAGCGAAACGAATGGGCGCCCTGCCCTCACGCGCGTCGCGCCACGTCCGGCGCGCTTGCCCTTCGACGTTCCGGAAAGCCCATGGCTCGGCCGTATTAAAACGCCGGGTTGAGGGCGGGCAAAATACCCACCTACGTAAAATACCAGTTAACGGCGCATCGCGCCATCTCGACCCGCCCGATCCATGCCTCGGGCGGCAATTCAAGGGCCAAGAATCCGCCCCTCGGCCAGGATCGCCGACGGCGCTCACGCCCACTTTCGGCGCAAGGGACACGTCACGCCGCGACGGCACGCGGCGGGTCATTGCCAATAATTCCATGGATCGCCCCCCGCACTAACGCGGCGGTGCGTCCGCGCGCACACGCCCTTCCTGCCAGCGATATTCGCGCCAGATCAGGGCCATCACCGCCAGATCGAAAACCGTGAGGAACAGGAGCCAGGCGGAGTGGGTATGGGCGAAGCGGTAGCATTGATAGACGACGAAAGCCGCCACGAACCAGAGGGACAGGGGATAGGCCCACAGCTTGTCGCGCAGCAAGCCGATGACCAGCCCGATCTTGATCAGCCCATGCGCGACGAGATAGATGCCGGTAAAGAGCTGCACCTTTCCCGAATAATGCCGGATGCTGCGTCGCAAAAAATTCGCCACCAGATCGGAGGGGTCCTCCGCCAATTCCGGTGCGGTCAGGAAAAGCACGAAGGAACGCAAAACCGCCGGATTGATCGCCAGCGCGAGCCCTCCCCCTATCGCCTCGATGAGGCCGGCCAACCCTTTGATCCAGACCCCGACCAGAAACAGCCGATGCTCGATCCGATGCCCGTCGGCACCCCCATCAGGACTGCCGGACGCACTGTCCTTTGACCGGAAAAATTGACGCATGCCCACCCTGCCCATCGGCGATGGTACAACACACTCGGCGCGGCGTTTGCACCGGAAGGCGCCGCCCCAGGGGAACGTCGTCGACGAAGATTCCCCATTATGGCAGAAGCCAAAGACCTCCATGCACAGGGGACGGAGACGACCGACCCTGCGGCCTCCCGCACGCAAAGAGGGCCGCCGCGAACAGGAACATGAATTATTTGAAATTTGACTGAGCCAGACGGATAGCCTAGCGTAAAAAGCGCACCCCGCCCGCGCGTCTTGCGGGCTTGTCGCTGCTCCTTGCAGCGCGGAGGACGGGCCTCGTTCGGCCCTTGAGAACCATTCCCCTGTTGGTAACATCGCGCAAGGCTCACCCGGTCCCGACTCGATGGGCGATCGATGCTGACAGTCACAACCAGCACTACAGAAAGGTATGCTTTGGATGATAAGTCGCCCTTCCATTCGTCTCAGAGACATCCGGCCATGAACCTACGGTCCGCCCCCCGCGCCACGGTCGGCTTGGGCATCCTGCTTGGGCTTGGGGCCTGCGCCAACCTGTCATTCCTGCACAAGCCGCCGGCGCCCGCTGTCGCGATCCACCCACCGGCGGCCGCCACACCCGACGTCGCGCCCCCGAACGCGGGCGTCTTTCCGCTGCCGCGCCACGGCAATACGGTCATCGGTCAAATCGAGACGGTGATCGCGGGGCCCGATGCGACGCTCTCCGGCTTGGCGCGCCGTTATGACGTAGGCTACAAGGAAATCACCGAAGCCAATCCCGGCGTCAGCCCGTGGCTTCCCGGTGCAGGCCGGCGCATCGTGATCCCCGCCCAGTTCGTCCTGCCTGACGCCCCCCATGTCGGCATCGTGATCAACGTTGCCCAGATGCGCCTGTTTTATTTCCCGAGCCCCAAGCCAGGCCAACGTCCGATCGTGATTACCCACCCCATCGGCATCGGCCGGAAACATTGGGAAACGCCCATCGGGGTGACCCGCGTGGTGGCCAAGATCGTCAATCCGGTGTGGAACGTCCCGCCATCGATCCGCGCCGAGCATGCGAAGGAAGGATTCCCCCTGCCCAACGTGGTGCCCGCTGGGCCCGATAATCCCTTGGGCGCCTTTGCGCTGCGGCTCGCCATCCCCGGCTACCTGATCCATGGCACCGACAAGCCCTACGGCGTCGGCATGCGGGTGAGCCACGGCTGCGTCCACCTATATCCCGAAGATATCGCCCGGCTCTTCCCCCAGGTGCCGATCGGCACGCCCGTGCGCATCGTCGATCAACCCTATGTCACGGGATGGCTGAACGGGAAACTCTACTTGGTCGCCAACCGGCCGCTCGCCGAAAACCGCACGAATTGGCCGACGACGCATCGCGACCTGGTGCAGGTGGTCCGGCACGCGGCGCTTCGCCACCGGCCCTCGCCCGCGATCAACTGGACCAAAGCCGCCCAGACCGCAAAGCAGGATCTGGATATTCCCGTTCCCATCAGCCGGGGCACCCCCGGCCTCGACCAAGTCCTTGCCGCCGCGCCGACGGTGCAAACGGCGGCGGGAGAGCTGCCGAACGCGGATCCGCCCGGGCCTGGGACTCGAACGTCACCCCCGGTTGCGCCACGGTAACCGCCTTCTTGGGCGCATGGCCGGCGGGCGGCACGAGGATCGCGCCTTCGCGCCCGGGTGCCATATGGCCGATCAGGATGTCGGCCGGGAGCGGCCAATGGGCCATCGCCTGCGCGATCATGCCGGGCGTCATGTGGCAGGCCGCATGCGCGGACAAATGTTCACCCAGAGATGTCGCTTCCAGCATCACCCAGCGCCGGTTTCCGATGCCCGCGAGCCCCCCAGAACGCCTCGCAATACGTCGAATCGCCGCTGGTCGCGAAGCTGGCCCGGCGCCCTTCCAAGGGGTAGAGCCCCAGCCGGCACCGCGCGCAAGGCAGGCAACGGCGTCACGCGGCCGCCCGCAAGGCCCCACGGGAGCTGCAGAGGCACATGATCCAACTTCACGGTCTGCACCGGTGTCAGGTCGCCGCCGCCTGAACCGGCATCGATCAGCGTAGGCCGTCGACCATCGGGTACGATGGGCGCGCTACCGCCGATCCCGCCGCTGCATCGTCACATATCCCGCCTCACCCGAGCCTCCTTGGGCCGCAGGTATCGTCGCGAACCCGGCAACGTGCGCCGGAGGACCTGCCGGGGATCGCGCCCCTGCACCGGCGCGCAGGGCCGTCTCGGCGCGCCCACGCCCCGCGCATCCGAGTCTCAACGCCCATTCCAGAACGGGCCACGGCTTCGGAAACGCGCCCATAGCCGGGGCAGTTCTTCCGATTCCCGGGCGGCATCGCTTAAGCTCCATCCCACGAGTGCACCGATCGCCCAGGCAAGCTGTGGGTCCTTTCGTTGCGCCGCCACGGTATTCAGACGATCGATCACGGCCACGGCATCGTGCTGCCGACCGAGGTTGTCCTGAAGCGCCGTGAGGGCCTTGACATACCGGCCCACCGCAGTCGGGTCGAACAGCGAGGAAAAAAACTCTGCCGTGTAGCGGGCCTTCTTGCCCGCTATCCGGAGCCGGTGCGTCTGCTCCGGGCTCAGATGCCGCCCCTGTTTCCCCAGTGCGAGCAGGCGCTTATGCCGCTTGCGCAAGATACGGCGCGCCACGAGGATGATCGGCTGAGACAGGTCCTCCGACAGCCCCGGAGTGAGTTCCTCGCACCATTGCTGCGCCGCCACCCAGCCCCCCAGCGAAAGCGCGAGTTTGGTGAATCGGGGAGAAGCCAGCGCCGTTCGAGCGGCCGCCCAGCTCTCCGCTTGTGCGCGTTGGGAAATCACCTTGAGCGCCTCCAACGCGCCATTCTCGGGCACTCGGGCGCCGAGCGGACCCCAAAACCGGGTGTGCAGAATCTCCCAATCACGCGCCGGCCCGAGCGTGGACATCAACCAGCGCAGTTCAGCCACAAAGCCGCTCACGCACCCCGCCGGAACGATCGCGCTCACGATGCTCAGCGCCGCCCGCAACCGCCGAACCGCGACACGCGCCTGATGCAGGCTTTCGCCGTCGCCTGCGGACAGGAACGCTTGCGCATTGTCCTGCAGGTGGCTCAAACACCGGCCGAGGATAGGCCCGAAGGCCGCGTTGGCATCCATCCCCGCGCTGAGCACCGGAGCGAGGGCCTTCACCGGCTGAAGCGCCGCGCCACGCCCCAGGGCATAGCCGCGCGCCGCCTTGCTCCGGCTTTCCAACTGGAGCGGGATGTCCGAAGCCAGCTGGAGCGCAACATCGAAGAGTGCGCGCACGTCCCCGCGCTTGAGCTCCAGTTCAATTTCCGCGATGTCGGCCTGCCCCCGCGGGCCGACAATCTGACCGAGGTCCAACGCCAGCTCGATCAGGCTGTCCCCGTCTTCGATCAGCCAGGTGGTGCGCCAAAAGTCGGTGGAGAAGACTTTCTGCAGACGATCCTGAAGATCGCGCGTGAACACGGGCGCCCATGGGCTCGCGGCGATGCGGCCGAAATCCGGTTCGCCGTTAGGAATAGGGACCTCCCACTCGGCGCGCTCATGGAGGCCGGCGAGTACCTCGCCGGCGCCCTTCAGCGTTTGGACCCAACCGCGCGAGGTGCGACGCACGCGCAAGGCGATACCGCGAGCCTTGAGGGCGTCATCAGGGGTATCCAGGTAGGTCGTGCTGATCTTTCGGCGCATCGGCTTTCCCGCCCGCGCCCGCAGCCACGCCTGATGGCGCAACTTCGTCGCATCGGCGGGATCAATCGCGAGCTTGAGCTCGATTTCCGTGTTCATGCCGCCTCCGCTGGGTCCCTCCCGCCGTGCAGAGTCGCCGCCGGTCTCCCCTGGCCGGCGCGCGCCAGCGACGCGCGGCTATTTGTGCCTCACCGGACGCGGCGCCCGGAGCCTGGCCACCCGCACCGCCCCAATGGGGGGGGCGGCATTATCCGCGCTCAAGCGCGCGGCCCAGGCATCCCAGGGTTTGAATGCGCGAGATCCGGCGGGTTTCACCCAGCGCGCATGCTGGGTCGCGCCCCTACCTTTGGGTGCTTTGCCGGGCAGGACAAAATAGACATCCATCACGATGTCGCCCTTATGCAAATCCGCATCGGGCATATCGGCCGGAATGGGCAGAAGCTGTGCATCCTTGAGCACGATGTGATGTCTCCGGAAGACGCCTTCGACCCCATCTTCGAAGCGACGGGCCGGCAGAATCGAAAGAATCCTTTCGTCCGCCAACAGCGAGGCGCTGCGGGGCGACCCATACATCCATCGGTATACCCCGTTGTTCAGGTAGTAGACGAAGGGAAACGCGCCGAGCTGGACGATGCTCTCGTCCTTGCCCTCTCTGGGCGAGACGGAATGCCGGTCGGCCGAGACGCGCCAGGCCATCCGGATGGCATCGCCGGATTGCTTGTCGGAACCGAGCGTATAGTCCACCGTCGCGTAGAGCTGACCATCCGTCCCGGTGCGAACCCCATAGCGCACGATCTTGAAGCCCAAGCGGCGGGCATAGCGGAAAACGGCACTGACCGTATGGCCATCATCGCATCGGTGTCTCTTGAGGATCCCGATCAGCGCCTCGCGCTCGTTCCGCGACAATGGCGCCGCCGCGACCTTGGAACGCGTCGGCGGCGGCCCTCCATAGGCAAGCACGCCTTGCCCCAGGCAAACCGCAGCGCCAAACATGACCAGCATCCGCCGCATTCGTGCCGCCCACCCGCCCCCAGGAGAAACTTGGCACACCGCAGTTCCCGCAAACACAGAAGGGAAGGCGATGCGCGCATCCGCCACTCCCCGCATCCTGGACGGGGAACACAAGCCACGGCCTCTCGAGTTTCGCATTTCCGCGTTGACTATATGTACGGAGCCATCTTCACCAAGGCGGGCGGCCGCCATGCCCTGAAGGCTTCGCCTCGCCCCCCCCGCGGGCAAGCCGCCTTCGCATCGCGGGGGTTGCCAGTATACCGCGTCTTGCGCCTTCCCGCGCATCAGGCGCAGGATGCTCGACCAGTCCGAGTGCGCGAGCGCGGCGTTCCCGCTGCGCCCTTCCCACAGTCCCTCGCCAGCCGCGAAAGTCCGACCCGGCTGGCCGTTCGCAGGGGCCTGCCATCCTGCCGGCGGCCCGGACCGCAGGGCTTGAATTCAGGATAGCTGACGCGCACGCGCGTCGACCCGATGCCCGGCGGCTTGAGTACGATCCACAAGGCCTTCCATGCGGCATCCAGAGGCATGCACCCGCGGGGTGCGCGCGAGATCACACTGCTCTCGGCTCAAGTTTGCAAGGCGCATGCCGTTCTTGGCGCTATGACCCGAGTCTTCGCATGCGCCTTCCCGCCATAAGCGCCTTGACGCTATGCGTCCTGTCGCCGCCCGCCCATGCGACCCCCACCACCTTCGGCCAGGTGGTCGGCCAGGCCGTGCTGTGCATGGACGCCATCGACGCGCCATTTTTCCGCAGTTATCTGATCAAGGCCTTCCATCAGCCCTACAAGACGCAAGGCGGCGCGGAGTGGTTTTCCGCAAACACCACGCTGTTCGGCATGAACGTCACCGACATCTTCGTCAGCATTCCCGGCAGCCGCTACGTCTTCGTTGGCGCCTTGCTCGCCAGCAACGCCCAAAAAGCCGCCAGAAAAATCACGGCGGCCACGGGAGTCAACTATCTGTCCGATGGCGGCCAAGAACGCTCGCCTGCCGGGGGCTACCTCATTTCCTACGGCAGCAGCCGAAGCAAAGTCTTCTGCGTGACCCGCAGCACGCGCTGGTTCTGACCCGTCTGCGCCCGCGCATCGAGACATTGCGCAGATCACGCCGGAAGCTATAGTGGGAATGAGAAGCATCCGTGGCACCGATGTCGTTCCCAGGGCCGTCTCGCCCGTGCGCCATCTGTCACCGACTCCGGGCAAGCAACGCGCCGGCGGCTTGTCGCGGCCACAAGGAGTGCCGGCTGGCATTGAGCACCGCGCAAGCGGATCGATGAGGAGCGAGCCATGCAGATCCTGTCCAAGCTCATGGAAGCACCCGGGGTGGTCGCGGTGGGCGAGTTCTCGTACAAGGGAGAAATTTTGCGCCACAAGGGCAATCTTTCTGCCTCACAGGCGCGCCTTGTCGCCACCTTGTGTCTTGCCAACACGCGAAGCGCCAACACCCAGGCCGAGATCTATTGCGCCTTCGATCCGGTGTGCGGCGTCAAGGCGGTCCCCGGCTGGATGGTCCGCGGCGTCCACTACACGGTGGTGACCATCGGCCCCTACTTTGCGTTCCTGGACCACAACCAAGCCGGCACCCTCAACCAGGTCGCCAATCTTCTTCGCCACCGCTACGACCATCCCGAGCAAGATGGGCTCGCCAAGCTCTACCAGCGCGTCGGGGGAGACATCCGAGCAAGTCTGCTCACCTGAGCCGAGAACATCAAGGGCACAGGTCTCGAAGGGCGGAGACTGACCGTTCCGCCCAAGCCGCCTCCTTGGCCCCATGGCCCTCGCTGCACGTCCAACTTGTACGGGAATGGCACGCCCTCAAAAACTTTGGTAAGATGTATTACTTATCAATCTACACCTGCCGGAACGGCACCTTCCCTTTCCGAGACCACGCGATGTCCTCGATCCTTGTCAACCCAGCACCCGATTTCAGCGACCCGCTCGGTCTGCTTGCCGCCTGCCACGGGCGCATCGAGCAGCAATGCGCAACACTGCTTCGGCTTCCCCAGCACATCGAGCGCTCTGGCCCCGACGCGCAAGCGGCGCAGGCGGCAGCGAAAGCGCTGACTTATTTCAACAGCGCTGGGCGTCATCATCATCAAGACGAGGAAGAGGATCTCTTTCCCATGCTCGACTCCGTCGCACGATCCCGGGGAGATTCGGCGATTGTGCATCTGATTGGGGAATTGCGCGCGGAGCATGGGCAGATGGACGCGGCATGGCGTGCCTTGCAGCCATTCCTCGAGGAACTCGCGGCGTCTCGCCCGGTGAAGACGCCGCTCATGCCCGTCGACCGCTTCGCGGCAGCCTACAGACCACACATGGCCAGGGAAAACGATCGGCTCCTGCCCTATGCGGGCCAGGCCTTGTCTGCCGATCAATGCGCCCATCTAGGCCGCATGATGGCCTTGCGGCGACAACCGCGCGCAGGCTGATCCGGCAAACGACGAACCTTCCCTGCGGCGCGTCCGGGACCTTGGACTATACTTCCAGTGAGGGCGAGACCTTTCCGGGCAGGAGAGCCGTCCGTCCGTTCCCATTGGCGATCAGGAGCGCGTTGCGATGCGCCGCTGGCGTACCCACAAGGTGCCGGTTTGGATCACGCTCGTCGTTGCGCTTGTCTCGCTCCTCACCACGAGGACGTCGGACGCTGGCCCACCACACCCCAAATTGCCCGCCATGACACTGACGCTCACAAGCCCATCCTTCCGCTCCGGAGAACCGATTCCGAAGCCGTATACGTGCGACGGCGCCGATGGATCCCCGCCCCTCGCCTGGACGGGGACGCCCGCCGACACGAAGGCCTTTGCCCTGGTCGTGGAGGATCCTGACGCGCCCGGAGGGACCTGGGTGCATTGGGTGCTCTACAATATCCCCGCCCATGCCCACGCGCTCGAGGCCGACGTTCCGCACGGCGCGGCGCTTCCAGACGGCGCACGGCAGGGGCTCAACAGCTGGCGCAAGACCGGCTATGGGGGACCTTGCCCGCCTTCCGGGACGCACCGTTACTGGTTCCACTTGTATGCCCTGGACAGCCCGCTGGACCTGAAGGCGCCGACCAAGGCACAGCTCCTGGATGCCATGAAGGGGCATATCCTGGGGAAGGCCGAACTCATGGGTCCCTACCGTCGCCATTAGCTGTGGCTCAGGCGGGGCGGCACGGGTGCTGGCAAGGTAATCCGCAGCGAGCGTGCCCGCTCAGGAATAGATCTCCAGGCACTGGCCCGCCGCGATCGGAGGATGCGGTCCGGAAAGGTTCACGACTTGTGTTGCCACCTGCTCAGGCGGCATGCCGCGCCCTCCTCCGATCTGTGCCTGCATGTCGGTGGCGACCGCACCCGGACACACCGAATGCACGCGCACGCCCCGGTCCGCGACCTCTGCGGCAAGCGATTCGGTAAAACCGACCACCGCGAACTTCGTCGCGCAATAGACAGCGAAGCCGGGGAAGCCGGATTTACCGGCGCCTGACGCAATATTGATGATCGCCCCGGAACCCTGTGCAAGCATGTACGGCAGCGTTGCGCGCGTCATGTAGAGCACGCCCTTCACGTTGGTGTTGACGAGCGTGTCGATACGGTCCCATGGCTGATTGGCGAAATAACCGACCCAGGCTTGGCCCGCATTGTTCACCAGCACATCGATCCGCCCGAAACGCCGAAGGACCTGTTCGACGCCACTTCCGGCCGCTGCACGCTCGCCCACGTCGGACTCGACGATAGCCACGTCGCCCAGCGCGGAGAGCCGCTCTTCGGCCTTGCCCAAGGCGTGCTTCTCGCGGGCGCTGATGGCGACGCGCGCGCCACCTCGCAGAAAGGCTTCCGCGCATGCAAGCCCTATACCCCGCGAGCCACCGGTAATGAGGACCACGCCTTGGCGCAAATCGTCCATCAAAGACCCTTCCGCATGCCCAAAATGCCGGGGTTCCAGGAGAATCGCCGGGACCGTCGGAGACGCGCGTCAGCCGTCAGATCCCCGGTGCGGTTCCGGCGGCCTTGCCCGCACCGGCCATGACACGCGGCAAGCCGCCATGCTACGGTGCTTCCAGTATAGCCTGCAAACTGCCGCCCAGGTCCGTGGCCCGGCTGCGAGCCGTCGACCGTCAAAGCGGCGGTGCGCCCCCGGCCCCCGCGCCGCCTTTGCGTCGCGCACAGAAGAAGGCACTAAGAAGCGCAGCGCATTCTTGCGCCAGCACACCGCCTGTCACCCGCGCATGATGGTTCAGACGGGGCTCGGCGAATAGATTCAGGACGCTCCCGCAGGTGCCGGTCTTGAGGTCGCGCGCCCCGAACACCACGCGCGCAAGCCTCGCATGCATGATGGCGCCTGCGCACATGGCGCACGGCTCGACCGTCACATAGAGAACGCAGCCGGGCAGCCGGTAGTTGCCAAGATGCCGCGCCGCATCCCGCAGCGCCAGAATCTCGGCATGGGCGGAGGGATCGTGCGTGCCGATGGGCGCGTTGAACCCCCGTCCGACAATCTTCCCCTCCTTCACCACCACGGCACCCACGGGCACTTCCCCGGCATCCCGGGCCGCACGGGCCAATGCCAGGGCATGTTCCATGAAGGATTCGTCGTTGCCCGTGGCGTTGCCCACCCCTTCTGGCAACGGGATTCCACCCGCATGCCCTGCCATTACGGCTTCCCCCTCGCCAAGACGCATGGCGCCATGGTTGCTGTCCCTTTCCGCAGGCAACTCTCCCAACCTCCAACGATACCACATTCCTTCGAGAACCCTCGAACGGCGCCCGTGCCGCTGCGCCGCCTTCAATGCAGCTTGATCTCCAGCCACAGACGGTTCAGGAAGCGGCGCTGCTTGCGGTCAAGCTCGCGCAGCTCTTCCAGGCGGCCGAGGACTGCGTGGTCCGGAAAAATGGCCGGGTTGTCCGCGAGAGCACGCCGGATGAAAGGACGGGCTGCCCGATTCGGATTGCCCGAACCGATCAAATTGGTCAATTCCGAAGCGTTCCTGCCCTCCAGCATGAAGTCGATGAATTGATACGCCAGGTCGGCCCGCGGCGCACCTTTGGGCACCACCATGTTGTCGACGGCGAGCACGGCGCCCTCCTTCGGCACGCTGAAGGCAATCGTGAAGGGCTCGCGAACGCTCTCGGCCTCCCGCTCGGCCTGAAAGAAGTCGTTGGAATAGCCCTGCGCGAGCCAGACGTCTCCTGAGGCTATCAGCCGTATGTAGCTCGTATTGTTGAAGGCCGCCCAGTAGGGCTTCGCCTTGACGATGACCTGGGCCGCCCGTTGCCAGTGCGAAGGATCGACATCGTTAGCGGCGTATCCGAGATACTTGAGGGCGGCGGCCAGGAGTTCGCGCGGGTCGTCCAGGACGGTCACGCGGCCGCGAAGTCTTTTCAGGTAGCGCGGATCGAACAAGGCGGCCCAAGTGTCGGTCGGAATCCCAAGTGCGCGCATCTTCCCCACGTTGTAGCCAAGCAAGGTGACCGTGTAGGCATAAGGCACCGAATAGACGTTCCCCGGATCGTAGAAGCCGTTCAGATAGGCCGGATCGATGTTCACGAAGTTGGGCAGCTTGCGCTTGTCGAGGGGCAGCAGGCGGCCGGCGCGGATCAGCGACTGGACCGCCTCCCCGGTGGGCACCAGGATGTCGTAGCCGGTGGCGCCCGCCGCGAGTCGCGCCAGCAACTCCTCGTTAGAACCATAGGTGTCGTACGCCACGCGGCATCGACACACGCTCTCGAAGCGCGCCAGCGTTTGGGGAGCAATGTAGTTGTTCCAGTTGTAGAGGTGCAAGACCCCGTTCGCCCGGACAAGGCCGGCGACGAAAAAGGCGAGCATGCCCGCCGCCATGACCAGACGGCGCGCCATCGCTCAACCCATCCCCTTGAGGGCCTGCGGCGCAAGCTTCGAGATCGAGAGCACGAGCACCAGCGTCGATGCCATCAACAGGGTCGATACCGCATTGACTTCCGGGGTCACCGCAACCTTGATCATGGTATAGATCCTGAGCGGCAACGTGGTCGTTCCGGCCCCCGCGGTGAAGAAGGTGATCACGAAATCGTCGATCGACATGGTAAAGGCCAGCAGCCCTCCCGCCATGATCCCCGGCGCCAACAGGGGGAGCGTGATGAGCCAGAAACCCTTCCAGGGGCTCGCTCCGAGATCGCGCGCCGCCTCCACCAGGGAGGGATCCATGCCTGCCAGACGGGAACTCACCACGATTGCGACGTAGGCGATGCAAAAGGAAATGTGCGCAAGCATGACGGACTTCAGTCCCAGCGTGACATTGAGCAGCACGAAGAAGACCAGCAGGCTCACGCCCTGCAGGATATCCGGCGTGGAAAGCGGCGCGAGCACGAGCACTGGGAGAAAGCGCAGCCGGTACTTGCGGGTGGCAAGCGCCGCAAGCGTCCCGAAGACGGTCGCGGCAAGGCTCGCGGCCAGGGCGATGATGACCGAGTTCCACGCCGCATGCAGCATAGCGGCGTCGTGCAGGAGCACGCGATACCAATGCAGGGTGAACCCCGCCCACCGCGTGCCCAGGTGTGAGGCGCTGAAGGAAAACAGCACCACGATGACCAGCGGCACATACAGGAAGGCATAGGCAACCAGTGCTGCCGCATAAAGGGCGGCGCGCCTAGCCATATGCCTTGATTCCGCGCCGTGCCGCCCATGCGGCGATCCCGGTCGCCCCAAGCGCCAGGATCGTGAGGATGATCGAAAGCGCTGCGCCGAACGGCCAGTCACGCGCCTGGAGGAACTCCATTTCGATGACGTTGCCGATCATGATCCCGCGCGTTCCGCCGAGAATGTCGGGCACCGCAAAGGCGCCGAGGGCCGGGACGAACACCAGCGTGGCGCCCGCAATCACCCCCGGGACCGACAGCGGAAAGGTCACCCGCCAGAAGCAGCTCCAGGCGCTCGCCCCAAGGTCGCGCGCGGCCTCCAGCAGTGCCGGGTCATGCTTCTCCAAATTGGCATACAGCGGCAGGATCATGAAAGGCAGCGAGACGTAGACGAGCCCCATCATCACCGCGAAAGGGGAAAAAAGGAGGTTCACCGCCCTGATCCCGCACAGGCCCAGCACCGCATTGATGCCCCGCGAGAGGGCAGCCTGCGGGCCCAGGATAATCATCCAGGCATAGATACGGATCAGGAAATTGCTCCAAAAAGGGACGATGACCAGCAGGAGGAGGAGATTCCGGTAGCCGACCCTGGCACGCGCGATCACAAGCGACAGGGGATAGGCACCCACCAGGCAGAAGCCGGTAGTCGCAAGCGCATAGCCCAGGGAGCGCAAATACAGGACCAGGAAGAGCCTGAGCGTGAAGATGTCCCGATAATTGCCGAGCGTGAAATCGAAATGCCACCCCGCCGCATCGTGATACCACAGAGGCGAAAAGCCTCCCTCCCGCCCGGGCCAACCGAACGAGGCGAGCGCCATGATGAGGGTGGGGATGAGAAAAAAGATGGCGAGAAAGGTCAGCGGCGGCCCGCTTAGGGCCCAGCGCGCGAGCCTCGCACGGCTAGTCATGGAGGAAAAGGGCCGCTTCGGCGCGCCACGCGAGATCGACATGATCGCCCACCTCGAAGAACTTGACCACGCCCGCCGCCGAATTCGGCAGCAGCGCCTCCAGCAGGCGTCCGCCGGCCAGTTCCACCTTGTAGACGGTGACATCGCCGAGGTAGAGCTGATCGTGGATGACGCCTTGCAGATGGACTTCTCCCGGCGCCGGCACGATCTGCGCTGCGATGCGCACCTTTTCCGGGCGCACCGCCAGCACGCCGCGCTCACCCACCTGCACCGGCGTCCGTGCCGAGGCCGCGAGCTCCCCCAGGCCGGACACCTCTAGGGTCAGCCGCGCACCCGTCTGACGCCTGACCGTGCCCTCCAGGAGATTGCAGGTCCCGATGAAATCGGCGACAAAACGCGTCTGCGGGAATTCATAGACCGCGTCGGGGGCACCCAACTGCACGATCCGTCCGGCGTTCATGACGCCTATCCGGTGAGACAGGGCCAGGGCCTCCCCCTGGTCATGCGTCACGTATACGAAGGTGATCCCAACCAGCCGCTGAAGGGTGATGAGTTCAAGCTGCATCTGCTCGCGCAGCTTGAGGTCGAGGGCCGCCAGCGGCTCGTCCAGGAGCAGCACACGCGGCCGATCGATGAGGGCGCGCGCGATGGCCACCCGCTGCTTCTGCCCGCCCGAGAGCTCCTGGGGCAGCCGCTCGCCCATCCCCGCCAGCTGCACCTCCCGGAGTGCCTGGGCGACCCGCACCCGGATCTCCCCATGTGCGACCCGCGCCATCCGCAACGGAAAGGCGACGTTGTCGGCCACCGTCATGTGGGGGAAGAGGGCATAGCTCTGAAAAATGGTATGTACCGGCCGCCTCTCAGGCGGAGTCAGGGTGATGTCGCAGCCATCGAGCAAGATCCTGCCTTCGTCAGGCGTATCGAAGCCCGCAATCAGACGCAGCAAGGTCGTCTTGCCGCATCCCGAAGGCCCGAGCAGCGTGAAGAACTCACCCGCTTCGATTTCAAGGCTGACCTCACGCACGGCGACGAAATGGCCAAACCGGCGCGTCGCCTTGCGAATCTCCAGAAGCGCCATGGGCGATCCCACTGCCTATCGGCTGTCCATATCCGGCCCATCCTATGCCCGCGCCCCCAGGCGCAAATCAGCCGCCCGAAGGCGCCAGGCATGATGTCCCCCCTAAAGCAACAACCACTTCAGTTAATAATAGTCGCCTTGGCACAGACTGGACTGGGTCGGGGTTTCCTGAACCTGGCTTTCTCTGACTCTGAGTCGTGTGCGGCGGACGGCCCGGCATCCGCGGTGGCTCAACCGAGCGTGTTTCCCCTGCGGACCTCGGCTCAATCTGCAAGGATTGTCTGCCTTTTTTGCGCACTATTACTCCTTTCCGATCCTCATTTATTTTTATCTTAATTCATTTACACGTTGATTCAATACGATGGATATCTGGCACGAATATGGCTATGTCAATCGCTGATTAACGGCGTCACACTGTCTGCCGCCTCACAAGGAGTGTCATCGATGAAGGAAACGCCCTACCGCATTGCCGTCAACGTGGAATGGACCAGCAAGTGCAATGCCCGTTGCGCCATGTGTCCGCGTTCGCTGATCGCCCAACCACGCCTCATGGAGTTGGCGACCTTCAGGCGAGTGCTGTCGCGCCTGTCCCCCGACCTGGCCTTCCGCGTCATCATTGCAGGATACGGTGAACCCACCACCCATCCGTTCTTCGACGACTTCGTCGAAGCGCTGCGCAGACATCCGCTGCGCTTCGACATGGCCACCAACGGCAGTCGACTGGACGAGGAGCGACTGAAGCGGATGGACGGAATTTTCACGGGATTGATGATTTCGTTTTCCAGCACGGATCCCGATGTCTATCGCCGCGTGCACACCAACCTCGATCAGACCGAGGTCATGGCGAACATTCTTCTCGCCCATCGCACGCTGAAGACGACCCAACTCGTGATCAACCTGTCTCCGACCGCGGAATGTCTCGCCACCTTGCCCGAGACCGTGCAATGGTTCCGTCGGCACGGCATCGATCGCCTGCACATGTCGCCCACCTACTATGACCGGGCCGGTGCGATGCGCACCGACGGGGCACCGTCAGAACGCGACCTCAGGGCCAAGATCCGCGCCTACCGCTTTGCGAGTCAAGAAATGGCGTTCATCCCCGGCGTCGGCGACATCGTTCGCCAGTGGCGCCACAACCGCTTCAAATGCATCCCTCGCAACACCAACATGCTGATCGACGCGGGCGGAAATTACACCTATTGCTTCAATGATATTCGTCACAGCCATCCGATAGGCCACGTCTCTCACATGAGCCTTGGGGAAGCGATCGCCTTGCGCGCGGCAGAGGGACCCGATCCGGCGATCTGCGGCCAGTGTAACCTGCGCCAGCGCTATCGGCCACGCGAGTTGGGACGCGTGGCCCTCAGTTATGCTCGTGGTCGACTGAAAGAATTGGGTGCAAAATCATCGATGAGAGTATTTCGCCGGCCCTAGGAGTCTGCGTGCCCCCCGCGTCAGAATAGTTGTCGCCCCGATATAATCTTGAACTTGGGGGCGATAAGGATGAAAGATGGCTCGATACGGAGAAGCATTCAGGAACAGGGTGGTGGCGCGGTTGCTGCCGCCGGAGAG
>JAJYKK010000036.1 GCA_021788645.1 Pseudomonadota bacterium | reverse complement strand
TGGGGTGGCGGCAACCACCATGATCGTTAGGCAGACGAAGCCGGATTGCGATACCCGGTTGTCCTGGTGAATGTGGCCGCACGCGGCACATTCCTGCGAAGAATGGAACGGTGGCACTTCGATAACCTGCTTGCCTTGACGGCGAGCCTTGGACTGCAAATACACCAGAGTCTGACCCCAGGCCGAGGCCAGAATGGACTTGTTGAGGCCGGATGTCGCGGGCGCGCCCGCTGCGGGACATGGCGCATGTTCGGCCGGCCCACCGCTTCGCAGATCGCCTCGGCATCGGCCCCATCGTGCTTGGTGGTTTTTACGCGGGGCTTCACAAATTGTGGTGCCATCAGCTTCGCCGTGTGGCTATGCCCTTCCAGCTTCCGTGCCCAACAATGCGCGCCCTTCTGGCTTCATGCCGATCAGGCAAGGCTTCAGGTTCGCGAAGAACTTGGCCAGTTCCTTGCGTTTGCGCCGCGTGCGAAGGACAGTCTTTCCCTGTTCGCTCAAGGCGTGGGCCTGAACATTCCTTTGCCCAATCGATGCCCGATCGTCGCGATCTTCGCTTGGACGCGCCTTCTTGGCGGCGGTCATGGCAATCCCACGTTGACACTGGGATGCCGTGGTGGGCGTCTATTCAATGGACTTTTTTCCTGTTTAGGAAGGAATGAGCAAGTCTGACGGAACGGTCAACTCGACGCTCTCGAGGTCGTTGTCCTTCGCGAAATCCAGCACGAACCGGTAAGCCCGCGTGTCCACGTCCCGAAGCCTGTGCAGGAGCCAGACGCACCATACGTCGTTTTCCAAGACGGGTTTCAGATAAGGGGAGTAGCCCAAATGCTTTTGCGCGTCCAAAGTGGACAGCGCGCCACACAGCCGGTGGGCCCAGTTGCTTGGGCGGAACAACTCGTGCGTGCGCGTGATGCCTCGGATCAGGATCCCGGGAGATATTGCGTTCATGGTGCTCTCCTTTTCTGCGTCGAAGTTGAAAGAGCCTTTCGGATCGCGCCGCCTCCAGTGCTCGCCGGTTTCGTGGGGCAAGGCGTCGAGCGGATCTGGGCAGCCGGCACCGTCGTTCTTGCCGTCCAACCCCGAGTGGACCCGCGGTCGTCAATCGCGGGCATGACGTGGGTGGGATATCCGATGGAGGGCGAGCGCCGGGCGGCGACCGCGGAGGCTATGGCCGAGTCACCCGCAATTCCTTTCTCGGCCCCGCGGGTCCGGACGGTTAATGAGTGCTCCGACGACATGAGGCACTCTCTGTGGCTGGCCCTCTTGTTCACGATGACGCAAACTCCATGCCAACGGGTCTTGCGTGCGGGCAATGGGGTTCTGACGGGGGGCCGCGAGGTCGGGTGCCTCGGCATGGTGCAGGTCGCATGCCCGGTGCCACGCGAGCGTGCGTCCGAGCACGATCTCACACGGCCTCGCGCAACCCGCACACGTCCTATGGGCCCGCCGCGGCTTTCTGGCCCGCGGACACGGGGTCCGCGCTCCGCCGATCGCTGATGAACGCGGGCCGCCGGTCCACGGTGGGCTTCATCAGGCAAAGGCTACCGTCGCCCTGTCGCGTGGCCGACCGAGGCGCTCGCCGATTGGCAGGTCCGCCGTTTCGGGGCCAGCGCAGCAATGGACGCCGCGAACGGCTCGGACGGAGGCCGTGGCCTCGGCGGGCGACATGGGCCGTCCGGGGCGCACCCTCGCCAAACGCCGGGTGTTGCTCGCGTTCTTGTTGCCGCAGTCGCGACGCAGCAGAATGATCGCGGCTGCAACCGGTCGTGGCCCTGTAAGGGCCCTTGATGCCCCAGAATGACCAGCTGCAGGACGCCATCGCCCTCACTCAGAGGCTGACCAAGCATCAGATTCGCGGGGCTCGCCGTTGGCGTCCCCTGTGCCCCGCCATAGGGTCATCAGCCGCTATCGCGTCTCTGGTCGGCGC
Organism: Pseudomonadota bacterium; assembly: GCA_021788645.1. Classification (GTDB taxonomy): domain Bacteria; phylum Pseudomonadota; class Gammaproteobacteria; order Burkholderiales; family JAKAFK01; genus JAKAFK01. The sequence continues at coordinate 29,394 of JAJYKK010000036.1, read as the reverse complement.
CGCTTTAGCGAATGTCGCCTGCCATTGCTCTTCCTGCTCAGCCACATCCTCTCCCTGGCCGCTGCATCGGTGGGCATGGGACCGAGCCGTAGGAGCAATACACGCAGCAATCACCGGGTTTTGGTTTGAGCAGTGCGTGGCAGTGCTCGCATTCGTAGTACCACTGACAGGATTGGGTCGGCATCGTTTCCAGCTTGGAATGGCCGCAAACCGGGCAGGTCAGCAGCGATTCCAGGCATGGGGTGTTCGTTCTTGCCTTGCTCATGCGTTTCACTCCGATGGCAAACGACGATGTGGGGCCTGCCTTGGCCGGAGCGCTGCGGTTTCCGGCGTCCGCGGCCTCGCCCCCGTCTTCGATTCACGCCGTCTTGCGGATTGAGACGGCACGCCGTAAGCTTATTCCCGTACTTGGGTACGGGAGCAAGGCAGGATGAAGAAGCCATCGGAAGGCATCACCATTGGTGCGTTGGCCGGAGCCGCGCGCGTCAATGTCGAGACTATCCGCTTTTATGAGCGGAAAGGGTTGATGCACAAGCCACCGCGACCGCTGGGCGGGATTCGTCGCTATGGCGAGCCGGCTCTGGCCCGTTTGCGTTTCATCAAGGCCGCGCAGCGGCTGGGTTTCGGACTCTCGGAGATTGCCGACCTACTCGCCCTCGCAGACGGTACGCACTGCCGCGAGGCGCGGGCGCAGGCCGAACGCAAGCTGCACGAGGTTCGCAGCAAGCTTGCCGACTTGCGGAGCATTGAGCTGACGTTGCAGGGTTTTGTGGACCGTTGCGACAGTTCGCGCGGTCAGGCGCCATGCCCCTTGATCGCCGCTTTGCAAGCCCCGTGAGGGGTTCCCGCGATCCTTGCGAAGCGCCCGGTGTGCGGAGGGCGCGGCCTGGCGTGAGCAGGGGCATGACGGCGACCCCCGCGCTCTTTTGAAACCATGGCGGCCGGGCTTTGTCCTCTTCCCGGCGCTTTGCGCTTCGGGCTCCTCTGCCTGCGCGGGGGCGCCGCAAAGCGCCCTCGCTGCCTCGTTCGTTCCTCTCATTCATTCAGGATATTTCGTTTGGGATGTTTCCTGTTCGCGACTTGCGGCCGAATGGGCATGCGGTTTCGGCAACCGACAGGCTCCGGTGTGTCTCGCCGCTCAACGGCCATCGTTCGCCTGAGCCGCCCATCTCTGATCGCGCGCGCATCAGGCAGATTCGAACAGGATAGTCCCTTAAGGATTTCTTAATCTTCACCCGGTAAAGTTGGGGCGTCCTCGAGTAGGGGCGCGTCATTCGCTTAGGAGGCCATCATGACCAAGTATGAGCGCAAGCCCCTGGCTTCAGACATGGGGTGAGCGAATGGCTTTGGTTGATATACGGATATCGCCGGAAGTGATCAAACAGCACATCGAACAACAGAAACACGTCTAATGCCTAAAGCGCAATCGCCATCCTTCATCCTCGAACTGCCGCTGGTGGTACAGCCGACGGCGGAGAGGGTCATACAGGGCCGCCTCGAAGCCGGGCGACGGGTCTACAACGCCGTGCTCGATGAGGCACTGAAGCGATTGGGTCTGATGCGCCAGTCGAAGGCGTGGCAGGTGGCCACGGGCTTCGCGGCCCCTTCGAGAGCGAGAAGGGTGGCCCGCAAACCACGGTTGCGGGTGACGCGAAGACGGCGGACGTTCTGGAGAAGCTGCAAGCATCGGGCGGGCGCGCCTCGGCCCGCTAAGCCGATGGGAACGGAGCAACAGCCCCTTCGCCGCGCCGGCACCGGGACGCGGGACCGGAATCCATGGGCGATGTCGGTGCATCGCCAAACGTGACCTGTCAGAGATGCCCAGATGAACGACTCTGTTCCACCCCCCCGCAAGGCCGGTTTGCCGCTTCGCATCATGCACTGGCTGATGGTGCTCGCCATCGTGAGCGCTTGGACCTTCATCTACGCGAAGGGCTTGTTCGACCAGGGGGCGCCAGAGCGCGCCTTCCTGACCAGCGCGCATATTTTTGCCGGGCTTGGCGTGCTGTTGCTGCTGCTGCCGAGAGTGGCCGCACGCCTTCTTTCTCCGCTGCCTGCCGTCACACCTTCCCCGCCCCGCTGGCAGAGTAGGCTCGCGCGCCTCGTGCATGCCCTGCTCTATGTCGGGATGCTGCTGACACCCGTGCTGGGTATCCTGTTTGTGCAAACCGCGGGCAAGGACATCAGCTTTCTCGGCCTGACCCTGCCTGATTTCATCGGGACGCACAAGTCCGTGTCGCATGGCATCAGAGAGGTCCACGAAACGCTCGGGCTGGCGATGCTTTATCTGGTCATCGCTCATGCCGGCGCGGCGCTCTACCATCACCTTTTTCAGCGGGATGACGCACTGAAGAGGATGCTGTAGTCCGGCACCCAGCCGGGCCCTTCGTTGACAGGCTCGGAAAGCCCTGTGCGGCCGGGCTACGGCATCCCAGCGGATTGTTCTTGGACGGGCCGAACGGAACGCGTCGGGCGTGCGGTATATTTGTAAAGACGATGCATGCGAGTAGCAAGTTCGTCGGGTCGTGCCATGGACCGGCGTGTGCGGTTGCGCAGGGGCCGGGTGGAGTTTCTCTGATGCGCCTGTTGCTGGTTGAAGATGACGCCTTGTTGGGTGACGCTGTTCGGGCCGGGCTCATGCAGGACGGCTACAGCGTGGACTGGGTGGACGACGGTCGCGCGGCGGCATTGGCGCTCGAGGCGGAGCCCTATGCCCTGGTCGTGCTTGACTTGGGCTTGCCGCAGATGTCCGGGCTCGAGGTGCTCAAAAGACTGCGCGAACGGGGCGTCGGGATTCCGGTGCTCATTCTCACGGCGCGCGATGCGGTGGGCGATCGCGTCCGCGGGCTCGACAGCGGCGCTGACGACTATCTTGTCAAGCCGTTCGATCTCAACGAGCTTGCGGCGCGTATCCGCGCCTTGTTGCGGCGGCGCGCGGGCAGGGCGGCACCCAGGCTTGTGCATGGGGACGTGATCCTGGACCCCGGGGCGCGCACCGTAAGCCTCGCCGGCTCACCGGTTGATTTGACGCACCGAGAGTTCGCCTTGCTGCAGGAACTGCTGGAAAACAGCGGGCGCGTCCTGTCACGCGAGCACCTCGGGGATAGCCTGTATGGCTGGAATGAGGAAGTGGAGAGCAATACGGTTGAGGTCCATATCCATCATCTGCGCAAGAAGCTTCGGCCGGGGCTCATCCGAACCGTGCGCGGGGTCGGGTACATGATCGATAAACCCGCCGATACGCGATGAGGGCGCGCATCTTTTCGTTGCGGCGCAGACTGCTTGTGTTCCTGATCGGGTTGACGGCTGCGCAGTGGATCGTCATGTCGATAGGCGCCTTCCTCGACGCCGATCATGAAATCGACCGGATTTTCGATGCCCAGCTGGCACGGTCGGCACATGTCCTGCTCGCCCGCGCGGATGCGGACCTGGATGATCTTGGGCGTGCCGGGAGCGGCATCGAGTACGACCCCGGGCGCGAGCTCGCCTTCCAGGTGTGGGGCCCAGGGCATCGCCTGCTGCTGCGCTCGGCCGCCGCGCCGGCGCAGCCGATGTCGCCCCAGCGGCAGGGCTATAGCGATGTCCGGATCGAGGGTGCGCGCTGGCGGGTGTTTTCTCAATGGGATGGCCGACATGGACTCCTTATTCAGGTCGGCGAAAGGTACGCCATCCGCCACAAGCTCGCCGGCCTCATTGCGCTACGCATGGGGGATCTCACCCTGGTCGGGCTGCCTGTGCTGGCTTTTCTCATCTGGGTGGGCGTCGGACAGGGGCTTTTGCCCTTGCAGCGGGTCGCGAAGGAGCTGAGATCGCGCGCGCCGGAGCATCTCGCCCCCCTTGACATGGCGACCGCGCCGGTCGAAGTCCTGCCGCTGATTGAGGCGCTCAATGCGCTCTTGTCCCAGGTGGCGGGGGCCATGGAACATGAGCGCCGCTTTACCGCGGATGCGGCGCACGAGTTGCGCACGCCGCTCGCCGCTTTACGCGCGCAAGCGCAGGTCGCCCTTCGGGCCAACGCGGACGGCGTGCGCAGGCAAGCGCTCCACCAGGTCATGCAGGGGGTCGATCGGGCGGCCCATCTGGTGGACCAGCTGTTGACGCTCGCCCGTTTTGATCCGGACCTGGACAAGACCCAGTGGCGGTCAGTCGATCTGCGCGCCATTGCGGCCGAAGGGGTGTCGGAAATGGCGCCCGGCGCGCTCGCCAAGGGGGTGGAGCTGGCGCTTGCGCCCGGCGCCCCATGCGCCGTCCGCGGCGACCCAGGAGCGTTACGGATCCTGCTGCGCAATCTGCTGGACAATGCCGTGCGCTACTCGCCGACAGGAACGAAAGTGACGGTGCAAACACGCAAGGAAACGCGGGCGTGTCTGCTCGAGGTGGTGGACAACGGCCCTGGACTCGCGCCCGACATTCGGGAGCGCGCCTTCGAACGCTTTTACCGCGGCCTAGGCAGCGGAACCGATGGCAGCGGGCTTGGACTGTCCATCGTGCGGCGCGTCGCGGAGCTGCACGGGGCCTCCGTGATGCTGGCTCAGCCCGCGTCAGGCACCGGGCTCGAGGTGAGCGTACGCTTCCCGCAGCCTCCAAATGTCTAGAGCCCTCGGACACGCGCTATACTATAGGCGGGCTGGCTTAGCTATTGCCCCATGACCGCCGGTGCCCTGCGATCGCGGCGGGAGATGAAACTGGCCGTGATGCAGCACTCGGGTCACGTCGAGCGCTGCTTGCAAGCAGAGAAGGGACTGATGGCGGTACCTCATTCGCATGATCGTGTGCTTCAGCAGTTGACGGGTGCCATCAATGCGTTGGGCATCCTCAGGCAGGAGCTGGAACAGTGGCTCGGCGAGGCGCAAGACGAGTCGTCTCGCGAGACCCTTGAAAACGTCGTCGCCCATGTTGCCGCCATGGAGGAGGAATGCCTCCGGCGGCGCGAGGAACAGGCGGCGCAGCTTCCGCAGGCATGAGTCCGGAATGCTGCGATGGCCGGCGACCGCTCGAACGATGATGCCCAGTGCGTAGGTGCCGCGTTGGACGCCGCATGCGAGTTTGACCGCATCCTCGACCGGCGCCAGACGGGGAGCGTCAAGTGGGACCGCTACGAAGGGCGGGATGTTCTGCCCATGTGGGTGGCGGACATGGATTTCCGCGCCCCTCAGGTAGTCATCGACGCGTTGCGACGGCATGTCGAACAAGGCGTCTTCGGCTACACCCATCCCTCCGCCGACCTAGTGGACGCGGTGCGGCAGACCCTGGCCCGCGAGTATCGATGGGACATCCATCCGGAGTGGATTGTCTGGCTTCCCGGACTGGTGGCGGGGCTCAACGTCGCCTGCAAGGCGGTGGGCAAGGCGCACGACGAGGTCCTGACGGCCGTCCCGGTGTATCCACCATTCCTCTCGGCGCCGGGGCATGCGGCGCGGCGCATCGTCACCGTGCCGTTGGCGAGACGGGAGGGCGCCTGGGCCTTCGACATCGAACGACTTGCCTGCGCCGTCACCCCGAACACAAGGCTTTTCGCCTTGTGCAACCCGCACAATCCGGTTGGCCGCGTCTACACACGGGGGGAACTCGCTGCAATCGGCGAGTTGTGCGAGCGCCACAACCTCATCGTGTGCGCGGACGAGGTCCACTGCCAGCTCATTCTGGACGAAGGCAAGGTGCATGTGCCTTTCGCGACGATCGATCCCGCCCTTGCGTCGCGAACCATCACGCTGATGGCGCCTTCCAAGACCTTCAACATCCCGGGGCTGGGCTGCGCGTTTGCCGTAATCTCGGATGCAGCCCTGCGTTCAGCCTTTCAGGCGGCGGCGGACGGCATTGTCCCGCACGTCAATGCGCTGGGCTACACGGCCGCCAATGCCGCTTACCGCCACGGCCACCCCTGGCATCAGGCGCTGTTGCGCTATTTGCGGGGAAACCGCGCGGTTGTGGCGGAAATGCTGGCCGATATGCCGGGGCTCGAGGTGAGCCCCATCGAGGCCACCTATCTCGCATGGATCGATGCCCGCGGCACCGGCACGGAGAATCCGGTTGCGTTGTTCGAGCGTTTCGGTGTCGGACTGTCGGACGGGGCGCCGTTCGGCAGCCCCGGATTCGTGCGCCTCAATTTCGGTTGCCCCCGCAGCCGCCTGATCGAGGGGCTCACGCGCATGCGGCGCGCGCTTGGCCTCTAGGGACGTTCCATGCCGGTGCCCCGGCCGGCCTCGGGCGGGCCCTTTCGTCCATGAGCTATTATGGAGGAAGGAAGCGGCGACGCAATGTGCGCCTGCGCCGCCATCCAGGGATGAAAGAGCATGGGAATCAGACGCGCGAGCGCGATCGCCCTGATTGTCGTGGGGGCGTTGATGATCTTCTTCGTGACGGAGGTCTGGGCCGGCGTCGTTCTCGCGGTGCTCGGTATCCTGGTCGAGGCAGTCGGCGTCGGGTTAGAGCGGCGGAAGATGTGACCAAGTATGAGCGCAAGCCCCTGGCTTCAGACATGGGGTGAGCGAATGGTTTTGGTTGATATACGGATACCGCTGGAAGTGATCAAACAGCACATCGAACAACAGAAACACGTCTAATGCCTAACGCGCAATCACCGTCATTCATCCTTGAACTGCCACTGGTGGTGCAACCGACGGCGGATCGGATCATGCTGGGCCGGTTCGAGGCCGGACGGCGGCGCTATAACGCCGTGCTCGATGAGGCGTTGAAACGGCGTGATCTCATGCGTCAATCAAAAGCATGGCAGGCGGCCCGTGGCATTTGCAAGGGCAAGGCGCGCAATCAGGCATTCAAGGACTGCAACCCGGTTTGGATTCAGTGAATACGCGCTGCATTCGGTCGCTACGGCGCACAAAAATGCTGCTGGCTTTTCGGATCGCCTGGGCGCACACGAAACCCAGAAGATCGGAACACGGGTCTGGAAAGCCGTCTCCGAGTGTGTCTTTGGCGCTCGCGGCCGGCCGCGGTTCAAGGGCGGCAATCGCCCGCTGCATTCGCTCGAAGGCAAGAACAATGTTGCCAACATCCGCTGGAATGCCGATACCGGCTGCGTCACCTGGGGCAAGCTCGCGTTGCCGGTTAAGCTGCCGACGCGGGATCAGGATTCCTATGGCCATGCTGCGCTGAAATCCGAGACGAAGTATTGCCGCATTGTCTGGCGCATGGAGAACGGTCGGCAACGCGGGTTTGTGCAACTCGTGCAGGACGGCATCGCCCCAACGAAGTATGAGTTTCTCTCTTCCGGGCTGACCGTCGGCCTCGATGTTGGGCCGAGCACGATCGCTGTCGTTGGCGATGAGGCGGTTGGGCTGGAGCAGTTCGCATCCGGCGTCGCGCAGCCGTGGAACCCTCAGCGTCGACTTCAACGCGCGCTGGATCGCAGCCGTAGGGCCACTAATCCGGATAACTACAACAAGAACGGCACCGCCAAGAAGGGCCGTCACACAGGGATCAGGTCGAAGCACTACCTCGACCTTCAGCGCCAGATCGCCGACGTCGAGCGCCAGTTGGCGGCCACCCGCAAGAAGGAACACGGCGCGCTCGCCAACCAGATCCTCGGGCTGGGCAATCTGATCCAGACCGAAACCCTGTCCTATAAGGCGTTCCAGAAGACCTACGGCCGGAGCGTCAAGGTTCGTGCGCCGGGAGTGTTCATCGAACGGCTAACCCGCAAGGCTGAGAGCGCTGGCGGGAAGCTCGTGGAATTGAATACCCGACGCCTGCGCATGAGCCCGTACGGCCATGTGTCTGGTACCTACGCCAAGAAGCCGCTGTCGCAGCGTTGGCACCGCCTCGGTGGGGACGACGTCATCGTGCAGCGGGATTGCTATAGCGCCTTCCTGGCGAAGCACGCCACGGCAGACGGGCACAGTTCGTCCCGGCTCGAAGAGGGCTGGGCTGTTGCGGAACCGCTACTGGAACGCGCGGGAGTGTGCCGGCATCACCAATCGACAAGCGGATTGCCCAAGGGCAACCCCACGGTGGCTATGCCGTCAGAGTCGATCGCGCGTGAGAAAAGGCTTGTGCGAGGCCTCCACCGGGATGCTGTAGGGATAAACCCCGAGAGCCCGGATGCCCCTCGCATGCCTGCCTTTAGAACCCCTGGGCTTTAGCCATGGGGAGGTTCAGCGCGAGCGGGCATGTCGCACGCTCAGCCGGACATAGAAGATGCTGCTGAAGAAGAAGATCATGCTGAGGACGATCTCGAGCATGGCCAGTTCCTGTGATCGCCCGTGCTCCGCCCATGCCCTCACGATCCCTTCCCCGAAGTAGGCGAGCACCAGCATCGGAGCCCATTGGTACGTATAGACCTTTCCATGCAGGATGCCGAACAGGGGGAAGAGGAGGGGAATTGCCTTGACGACGAGGATGGAGCCCCCGGGAGACAGGGGGGCGAGCCACCCCTCCCAGGCCACGCACTCGAGGATGAGCGCAATCAATGCGGCGATCGCCAAATAATGGAGGGTCACGATGCGCCTCACGCTTCGGTGCTCCCGGACATGGCCATCGCGACGAGCGCACGCCGTACGGCGTGCGCATCGATAACCGGATCTGGAAAGGCAAAGCGGAGGCGTTGGCCATCGGCGTGAAGATCGAAGCCGTCGCAATCGACGCCGACCATCTCGACCGTTGCGGGCTCCAGGCTGCGATATTGTCGGCAATAGCGCCGCAGACTCTCTTCGTGGTCCCGGTTCATATGGGCCAGTATGCCGTCTTCCTGGGCAGCGAGCGGGGTCGCGGGGGGAAGAAAGTCTTGGGCGTCGATCCAGTAGACCTTGCCGAACCCGCCGATGAAGCGGACGACCCGGGGCGTCACGCGGTAGAAGAAGAAATCATGGGTCTCGAAGTAGCGCACGGCATCGGGAAAGTGGCGCAGGTAGCGCCCCCTGGGCGCTTCCTGGTCCTCCATCCTGGCCGCCTCCCCGAGCACCGTCAGGCGGGTGTTGGCCTGGATGTCCTGCCCGCTCTCGTGGACCAGCAGGCTGACCCTGGGATCGGCGTCGATATTCTTGGTATGCTCGGCGATCGTGCTGATGAGCAGGATGATACCCCCTTCATGATCCGTGACGTAAGGGGCCACCGACCCGAACGGATAGCCCGCCAGGTGTCTGGACACGGTGGAGAGCACGCCATAGTGTTGCGCCCGCAGAAAACGCCGTGCTTCGTTTCCTTGAGTCATGAGGACAACCTTCGTGCCGTGTCCGATAAGCGACGCCCGAGCGCAAGGCACAGTCTGCGTTCGTGCTCTGTGATGGCCTTCTCCCCGCCCGTGCCGGCGACATGGCTTGCGCCGTACGGGGTACCCCCGCTCTCCGTCATCGCGAGTTCCGGCTCCGTATAAGGGAGGCCCACGATGACCATGCCGTGATGCAAAAGGGGCAGCATCATGCTGACGAGCGTCGTTTCCTGCCCGCCGTGCTGGCTCGCCGTCGAGGTGAACAGGGCGGCCGGCTTGCCGACCAGCGCGCCCTTATGCCAGAGTTCTCCCGTCGAATCCCAGAAATACTTCATGCCCGCTGCCATGTTTCCGAACCGCGTCGGGCTGCCCAGGGCGAGTCCGACGCACTCCTCCAGATCGGAGAAAACCACATAAGGCGCCCCTGATTCGGGGATTGCCGGGGCGACCGACTCGCATACCGCGGATACGGGCGGAACGGTGCGAATGCGCGCGCCCATGCCATCGACTTGCTCTATTCCGCGCGCCACGAGGTGCGCCATTTCGCGGACCGCGCCGGAGCGGCTATAGAAGAGAACCAGCACCTCGGGCATCAGGAAGTCTCCTGGATTGTCACATTCAGGCCATTATAAATGATATCTCGACGCAGCTGCGGGTCACGCGTCGGTGGGCGGTGGTGCCTATGGCTTAAGGGCTTTTCGCTGGGCGCCGCCTTGCTTGGCGGCGGCGTGAGGGTGCTCGCAGGCCCGGCAGGCTGGCCAATGCCGCACAGGGCGGTCCCGATGGCAAGGGCGGCGCTCGGCTCAGGCCGCCTGGCGTACCGCCCGACTATGCGATGTCGATGAGTTCGAAGCCGTTCCCTTGCTCGCGCAACGACATGGCGCGAACGTTCTGTTGGCTGTCCCCGTCACGCAGTTCGAGCTCCCTCATCCGGGAAAACGTGCCGCCGAGCGCGACCAGGGCGGCTTCTTGCTTGAGGAGGGGCACTTCCGGGAGCAGCAGAGCCGGCATGAATTCTTCTCCAGGAGATGCAACGACCGGGCGGATCTCGATCGGCTTGGCCGTCGGGGAGAGCATTTGGATTCCCAGTTCCAGCTGCTGTGGTGCGGGGGCCTTCATCCACCGCACGACGCCGACGTGCCAGGGCTCCTGATCGTTGGCGCGCAGGCCGACGATCTCGCCGACCCGGACCTGGGTCTTTTCGGTCGCCGTATGGGCTGCGGCGATGCCGCCGGCGCTCTCGTTGAGCGTCGCCCAGCGCATGGAGCGGTAAGTGGTCCGGCTGGCGGCATCGAGGGGCGAGGGGGCCACTTGAATGCTGATGTCGGTGATGTCTTGTGCCGATGCATGGCCCTGTGCGCCGCCGCCCAGGAAGTGATGGAGGGCGCGCAGGCCTGCGCAGAGCTCGAGCGTTTCGCTCGCAGGGGTGCGCGGGTAATGGCGTTTGGGGGAGGCGCCCCAGTGCTTGAGTAGGCGTCGAAGCAACTCGCGATAGCTCGCAGCCTTGGCTTGCACGGGCAAATGGAGGGTGTGCGGATCGGTGCCGGCCTCAAGTTCCGACAAGTCCTGGTAAATCTTGCGAGCAAGCTCGAGGGTGTCAAGCAGGATGTCGGACGCGGCGTTGGGCGGTTGCGGGACTTGTGCCAGCGCGCGGGGGGGCTTGTCGCTTTCCAGGCTCACCAGGAAGAGCGCCAGCGGCCGCGCGGATTCGCCGGCCTGGATCAAGTGCGCTTCTTGGCCGAAGCGCGCGAGGTAGTCCAGCACCAGGTTGACTTCGCCTTGCATCAGACGATAAGGGTCCGTCAATGCGAGCAGGAGCGTTTGCTTGTAGGCGAGCGTGACGCTGCGGGTCTCGTTCCCGTGTTCGACTGGCTCGTCGTGAATCTTGTGTTCGAAGGCGTAGCGGAAAAGCTGGTGGAGCTCCGCCCACACGCCCGCCGGCGTTGGCGCATACGTTTCGTAGCAGACGACGAGGATCCCGGAAAGGGCGGACACCGCCCGTTCGACGATCAGCGTGAGAGGCTTGTTGGCCCGAATGGCGGAGCGCCGGTCGGCCTGGTCCATCAGCAGAATCTTGTAGCCGTACGCAGCTTCGCCCAGGAGTTCGCGCGCCACGGTGGCGGCTTGGCGGCCTTTATCAGGGATGGGCAGCCCCATGCCGAGGTAATAGGGCTCCAGCATGGACAAGAGCTGCTCGATGGTGAGCAGGTAGAGCTCAAGGAGTTTGAGGCGCTGGTCCTCGGCAATCTTCCTGCGATTGAGCGCATACAAGCCGTCGCGGGCGCTGCGCGCTGCCTCGATCGGGTTCGTCAATGGCAGAGAGGCCAGCCAGTCGCCGACAAATGCGGGCCTCGTCTCGATCGCGGGATCACCGGTCTCTTCGTGGGCGGGGACCGCGAGCTTAAGCTGCATCCTCGTCACCCTGTCTAATTCTCATCGATCCCTCACCGGGGGTCTTGGCATACGACGGATCCCACCCCTACGGGACCGGTTCTTGGGACGGGTCCCCACGCGATTATAGCCGTGCGCGCACAGGCGATCAATCCCGCCCCGGGGCCCCCGAGTTGCATCGCAAATAATGTTACCGAAGGAGGGTGGGAAAAAGGATCGTTGCATCAAATTGATGGTTACCGAAGGAACAGAGGTGACCATCAATGGGAAAGCACGAGAGGCGCGCGTATCTCGAACAGATCCGGGGACGCTATCAACGCGCCAAGCGGGCGGATAAGGCGAAGATCCTCGACGAATTTTGCGCCGTATGCGGGTATCACCGCAAGCACGCCATACGGCTTTTAAAACGGCGCAGGAAGGCGCAGCCCAAGGTGCGGCCCGGCCGCAAGCCGCGCTTCGATCATCCCCAGCTCCTGCAGGCCATACGAACGATCTGGTTGGCCAGCGACCAGATGTGCTCCAAGAAGCTGAAGGCTGCACTACCACTCTGGATTCCCCACTATGAAGCCGAATACGGCCCTCTGGAGCCGGCCGTGAAGGCGCTGCTCGAGGAGATCTCAACCTCCACGCTGGATCGACTGCTCAAACCCATCCGGGTGGAGATGCCCGGTAAGGGCCTGTCAGGCACGAAGCCAGGAACATTGCTCAAGAACCAGATCCCCATTCGCACCGACAACTGGGACATCTCGCAGCCCGGCTTTGTTGAGGCGGACACGGTGGCCCATTGCGGCAACTCACTCGCCGGAGACTTTGTCTGGAGTCTCACGTTGACCGACATTCACACCGGCTGGACGGAATGTCGCGCCACTTGGAATAAGGGCGCAGAGGGCGTCGTGGCGCAGATCAAGAGCATCGAGAAGGCACTGCCTTTCCGCCTCAAGGGCTTCGATTGCGACAACGGATCGGAGTTTTTGAACTACCATCTTCTGCGCTACTTCGCCAACCATCGCAACAAGCCAGGCTTCACGCGTTCCCGTCCCTACAAGAAGAACGACAACGCCCACGTCGAGCAGAAGAACTGGACCCAGGTACGTCAGCTCTTCGGCTACCACCGCTTCGATGATCCGCTCCTCGTCGACCTCATGAACGACCTTTACGCCAACGAGTGGAGCCTGCTCCAGAACTACTTCTCCCCATCGATGAAGCTGAAGGAGAAGACTCGCGTCGGCAGCCGCTACGTGAAGAAATACCACGATCCCGAAACACCCTATCAGCGGATCATGGACTCCCCACACATAACCAAAGCGAAGAAGCGCCGGTTGGAATCGACCTTCCTAGCCCTCAACCCCTTTGAACTAAAGCGTCGGATAGAGGCAAAATTGAAACTCATCTTCAAACACGTCTCGGTAACATCAATTGTGAGGCAACGTATCTGACCCTTCGGTAACATTTACTTCTGATGCAACGCGGCCCCGCGCGCCGCCGCCAGCACGAGTGCGTCGAAGGCGTTGGCCGCCATGATCCCGTGCGCGGCCACCACCTCGCGTACCGGCTTGCCGCTGGCCTCCGACTCCTTCGCGATTTCAGCCGCGCGCATGTAGCCGATGGCGGGATTGAGCAGTGTGGCGAGGCCGACGCTGCTGTGAATGAAGGCGCCACAGCGGTCTCGGTTCACCACGAGTCCCCGCAGGTTCTTGTCGGTGGCGGCCACGACGGCATGCGTGAGCCAATCCATCGCGTCAAACAGGGCCGAACCGAGCGCCGGCATCATGACATTGAGTTCCAACTGACCGGCCTGGACCATGTAGGCGACGGCTGCATCTTGTCCGACAACCTGGTAGCACACCTGGTTCAGCATCTCGAACATCACGGGATTGACCTTGCCGGGCATGATGCTGGAGCCGGGCTGCACGGGCGGCAAGGCGATTTCGCCGAGACCCGTCCGCGGACCCGAGGCGAGCAGCCGCAGGTCGTTGGCTATGCGAGTGAGCTCCAGCGCAAGGGCGCGAATGCCCCCGGAGATGTCCGCGAGGTCGAGCATGGATTGCATCTGCGCGACCGGGTTCGATGCCACGATCGGTTCGCCCGTGAGCTTCGCGAGCTCTTGCGCCGCGCGCACGGCATAATGGGGCGAGGTGTTGAGGCCGGTGCCGGCGGCCGAGCCGCCCAGGCCGATGTCGCAAAGGCGGGCGCCGGCGCGCGCGAGATTGTCGCCGCATCGGCGCAAGGTGAAGGCGTAGGCGGCAAATTCGTGTCCGATGGTGGTTGGCACGGCGTCCTGCAGATGGGTGCGCGCGCTTTTCACGGTGTCGATTTCCCGCTGCGCGATGTCGTCGAATACGCCGGCCATGGCGCCGACCGCCTCGGTCAGGCGGGGCAGCTTGGCCAGCAGCGCCAGCCGGATGGCGGTGGGAATCGTATCATTGGTGCTTTGCCCCATGTTGACGTGGTCATTGGGATGGATCGGGGCATACTGCCCGCGTTCGCCGCCGAGTTCGACGTTGGCGATGTTGGCGATGACCTCGTTGCTGTTCATGTTGTGGCTCGTGCCGGCGCCGGCCTGGAAGCGGTCGACGACGAATTCATCGAGGAATTCTCCGGCGAGAATGCGCTGGCAGGCGCGCACGATGGCATCGCGGCGGACCTCATCGAGCCATCCGGGCTGGCAGTTGGCGACGGCGGCGGCAAGTTTGATCCGGACGTGGGATCGGATAAAATCCGAGTCTGGTCTTCGCCCGGAAATGGGGAAATTATCGACGGCACGGGCCGTCTGTATGCCGTACCAGGCATTCGCGGGAACTTTGAACTCGCCCAGCGAGTCTCTCTCGATGCGGTAGTCAGTCATGGGATGCGTTCGGCTGTGGTTGGGGGGCAAAAGGGCATCATTGCGCGAGGTCAGGCCGCACTGGCGGAGCCCTCGCGCCGTATTCTAAACGGAGATTTCAAGTGCTGAAACGTGTATGGCTCATGCTGTGTTTGATGATGGTCGTCGCGAGTGCCCAGGCGGCCGGCTGGACGCTGCGGGATACGCAGGGCAAGGCGATCCGCCTTTCCGACTATAAGGGCAAATGGGTTCTCGTCAATTTCTGGGCCACCTGGTGCCCGCCCTGCCGGGAGGAGATCCCCGACCTCGAGGCGCTGTATCAAGCCCATGCTCGCAAGGATCTCGTCGTCGTCGGCGTCGCCATGGCTTATAACCACGATCCGGCCTCGGTCACGCAGTTCGCCCGGAACATGCACATGACCTACCCCATCGTGCTCGGCGACGACGGCATCGCTGCTCAGTTTGGGGGCGCCGACGAGCTCCCGACGAGCTATCTCTTCAATCCCAAGGGCAAGGAAGTGGGCTTTCATATCGGCCCCCTGACGCGCCAGGACATTGAAGGCTTCATCTCGGCCAAGGGGTATTGATGGTGCGGGCTCAAGGTCGCGTGCCGAGTTGCGCGACCGCCAAGTCGTCGTGCACGATGCCTGGCGCATGGTAGGACCAATCGTTGCGCCAGGCCGCGAGAACGCGCTCGGGGTACCAGGCCTGGCCCAGGCTGCCGTTGTAAAGGCCCAGGGCACGAAAGAGATTGCCTTTCTCCAGATCGAGGTAAAAGCGCAGGATGGTGCAGCCGTAGACCAAGTTCGTGCGCAGGGCGAAAAGGTCGTCGTCCGGCTTGCCGACCTGCTTGATCCAGAACGGCATGACCTGCATATAGCCCATGGCGCCCGCGCTCGACACCGCATATTTGTTGAAGCCGCTCTCCACCTGGATCAGGCCGAGCACGAGCTGAGGGTCGAGTCCTGCGCGGATTGATTCGTACTGGACGGTTTTGAGAAACAGCAAACGCATGTAGCGGTTTGGCATCTTGTGCGCGAGGCGGCGCGACATCTCCGCGAGCCAGGCATGCGCCTGAGCGGGATTGGCAAAGGCGATGTTCATGGCGGCCGTATCGTCGACGGCGGTGTGCAGTGCCAGGCGCACGCTGGCACTCAAGGGTTCTTCCCGTTGCGCGCCGGCCCATGCCGGCGCGGTGCCGAGGAGAAAGATCAGGACGCCGGTCAGGCTGCGCATAGGCGCGGGAGAAGCCGCTCAATGGCGCCCGCGAGCGGCACAAGCTGCGATGCCTTGTCGGCGCGTCCCTGGTATTCAATGGTGCCCTCCTTGAGGCCGCGTTCGCCCACCACGATGCGGTGAGGGATCCCCAGCAGTTCCATGTCGGCGAACATCACGCCCGCTCGCTCATCCCGATCATCGAGCAGGACGTCGACGCCTGCCTGCTGGAATTGCGCATAAAGCGCCTCTACGGCCTCGCGCACCGTCGCGCTCTTCTTCATGCCGATGGGCACCAGGGCGAGCTGGAAGGGGGCGATCGCGGCCGGAAAAACGATGCCGCGCTCGTCGTGGCCTTGCTCGATGGCGGCGCCGACGATGCGCGAGACGCCGATGCCATAACAGCCCATTTCCATGATGCGTGCCTGACCGTTTTCGTCCAGGAATGCGGCATTCATGGCCGCCGTGTATTTGGCGCCCAGTTGAAACACATGGCCCACCTCGATGCCCCGGCAGATCTCGAGGCGCCCGCGTCCATCGGGACTCGGGTCGCCGGCGACGACATTGCGTAGGTCGGCCACCTGGGGTTCCGGGAGGTCGCGGCCGAAGTTGGCGCCGGCAAGGTGGAACCCATCTTCGTTGGCGCCACAGATAAAATCGGCCATCACCGCAACGCTCCGGTCGGCAATGACCGGAAGGTCGAGGCCGATGGGGCCGAGCGAGCCCGTTCCCGCGCCGGCAATCTCGCGGACGCGCTGTTCGGCGGCAAAGCCGCGCAGCGGCCCGATCTGGGGCAGCTTCGCCGCCTTGACTTCGTTCAGCGTGTGGTCGCCGCGCAAGAGGATCGCCGCCAAGCCCGCCTCGCCCTCGACGATAAGGGTTTTAACGATCCTGTCGGCGGGAACTTTAAGGAATGCGCTCACCTCTTCGATGCTGTGGCGCCCGGGCGTGGCGACCTTGGTCAGGGGCGAGGCGGGTGCGGGGCGCTCGCCGTCGGGCCCCAGGGCTTCCGCCAGTTCGATATTGGCGGCGTAATCGGATGCCGGGCAGAAGGCAATGGCATCTTCCCCGGAGTCGGCCAACACGTGGAATTCATGCGACGTGCTCCCGCCGATGGCGCCGGTGTCGGCCGCCACGGCCCGGAATTGGAGGCCCAGGCGCGTGAAGATGCGGGCATAGGCGTCATACATGACGCGGTAGGTATGTTCGAGGTCGACTTTGTCGACATGGAAGGAGTAGGCATCCTTCATGACGAATTCGCGGGCGCGCATCACGCCGAATCGGGGGCGGATTTCGTCGCGAAACTTGGTCTGGATCTGGTAGAAGTTGGCGGGCAGTTGCCGGTAGCTTCTGATTTCGCGCCGTACGATGTCCGTGATGACTTCTTCGTGCGTCGGGCCGAAACAGAAGTCCCGCTCGTGGCGATCCCGGATTTTGAGCATCTGTGGGCCGAAGACCTCCCAGCGCCCCGTTTCCTGCCAGAGCTCGGCCGGTTGGACGGCCGGCATGAGCAGTTCGATCGCCCCGCTCTTGTTCATCTCGTCGCGCACGATGGCTTCCACCTTGCGCAAGACGCGGAGACCCATGGGCATCCAGGTGTATAGGCCGCTGCCGAGCTTGCGGATGAGGCCGGCGCGCAGCATGAGCTTGTGACTGATGAGCTCGGCTTCCGCCGGGGCTTCTTTCAGAGTGGACAGGAAAAATTGGGAAAGACGCATGAGTCGTCACCGTGTAAAGGGGAGCCGGATCCCACCACCGCTTCGTCCGGCGGGAGGCGCGCCCGGGCCTCGGGCGCATGCCTGGGCAAGGCAGCGATATAATAGCCGATGGCGCGCGATGCGCATAGGCGCCGATGCCCGTTGCACGGGTCCCGGGCGGACTGCCTACCGTCGCGGCAGCGGCGGCACCCCGGGGTGGGTGCCCTTGAACCAGTGGATGACGACACCATGAAACCGTTCTGGCGCTGGCGCGCGCACAAAGACGATGCCGCGGAAGCGGTCGATATCAGTGAGCATGACGGGGTACGCTCCCTTCACCTCGGCGGTTCCGACACGATTCAAAGCTCGATGCGGATTTCGGCGCCGCACGCGCTCGAGCTTTCCTACACCCGCAGCATGATGGGGTTCCTGCTGTTCGCGCCTTCGCCTGCCCACGTCCTGATCATCGGGTTGGGGGGCGGCTCGCTTGCCAAATTCATTCATCACCACATGATGACGACGCGCGTGACGGCTGTGGAGATCAATCCGCAGGTGGCGGCGGCCGCACGCGCCTACTTCGCGCTGCCGGACGACGATGAGCGCTTGCAGGTGGCCATTGCGGACGGCGCGGATTTCCTCGCCGCGCATGCCTCTTCCGCCGACGTCATCATGGTGGATGGATTCGATGGGGCGGAGCCTGCGGCCACGCTGTGCACGGAGGCATTCTACGACAACTGCCTGCGCGCGCTGACCGCGGACGGCGTCTTGGTTGTCAACCTATGGGGGAGTGATCGGCGTTTTGGGCAATTCGTGCGGCGCATCGGGGCGAGCTTCGAGGGGCGTATCCTGCAGTTGCCCGCGGAGCGGCGCGGAAATGTCATCGTGCTGGGCTTCCGCGATGGGCTCGGCCGCCCCGCGCTGTGCGAGCTCCAACGGCGGGCGCAGGCGTTGGAGGCGGCCTACGGACTGGAGTTTGGTCGCTTCGTCGCCGCGCTGCAAGCACGCAACCAGATCGCGGGCGGACGCCTGGCCTTTTGAACTTGGGGGCGCGCGCATGGGGGGGCGGCCGGTGGATCGTGTCGGGTGGGCTCCCCATTTGCGAGGGTGCCGGGGCGGGATGCGCGGCGGATGGCGAAGACGAGGCGACGAGCGGCGTGTGTTTCCTTTGAAAGGTTTTTATGAAAAAATTCTGAATATCTCGCGGTTTTCCGTATCGGTGACGAAAATGATTGATCGGGACGGCTATCGGCCCAATGTTGGAATTATCATCTGCAACCCGAAGAACGAAGTGTTTTGGGGCAAGCGCGTCAAGGAACACTCCTGGCAGTTTCCGCAAGGGGGCATCAAGCTAGGCGAAACGCCCGAGCAGGCGATGTACCGCGAACTGCAGGAAGAGGTCGGGCTTGCGCCGGCGCACGTCAGGATTCTAGGTCGCACGCATGGGTGGCTGCATTACGACGTGCCGACCCATTGGATCAAGCGGGAATGGCGGGGCAGCTACAAGGGTCAGAAGCAGATCTGGTTCTTGCTGCGGCTGGTCGGGCGGGATTGCGACGTTTGTTTGCGGGCCACCGACCACCCGGAGTTCGACGCCTGGCGCTGGAACGATTATTGGGTGTCCCTCGATTCGGTCATTGAATTCAAGCGCGACGTCTACCGCAGGGCGTTGAACGAGCTTGTGAAATATTTGAAGCCGGGGTAGCCGGGGCGGTGGAAGAACCCGGAAGGGCAGCTGTGCCCCTTACCTTCCGGGCACGCCGGCTGGGGTATCGTCCCGATGTCCTGGATCACTTGCTTTGGTGGCGAGCCCAATAGATGACCCAGAATCCGACGACGAGGACCGAGCCCAGTACCGTGGCAAGGGATAGAATGCCGATCGGTGAACCGAACAGGATTTTTAGCATAGTATATTCTCCCTCTGTCAGCAGATAAGCAGATATGAAGATGGCATCGTCCATTATATACCGAAGGGTTGGCGGCTTGCCAATACACGTGACGCTGGGAGGGATAATGAAGTTGCTGAAATGGCGTGGGTTTCTTGCCCGGCCTCGGTGTCCGGCCAGGGGCGTGAGGCGCACCGGCGTGGCGCTGTGAGGGGACGCGTGCACCTCCGTCCGCGGGGACGGCGCTCGCGCTGTCGCGGGTCGATGGGGTCAAGCGCGCGGCACTGGGGCGTCGCTGCCGCGGCGGGGAGGCGGACGGGCGTGCCTGCAAGACGCGGCCTAGGGGTGTCTGCGTAAATGCTTATTTTATAACATTAACGCAATCCTTCTGGATATTAGTATTTTTGATTTCTCCGCATGTTCCACCGGTGTAACATGAACTATTACGCCGACGACAGAGGAACGCCAATGCCTGGGCCGTATTATGCCGCGCTGCCTGCCCGACCCCTCGAAAGAGACGTCCGGGTTCATCACCCCGATCATGCGTTCAGGGAACTGGTGACCCTGAACGATCCTGCGTTGGTCGTGATGACCGATCTTCGCCGGATGATGCCGGTCACCATCGATCCGGACGCGAGCCTGGAAGGCGCGATGCGGCGCATGAAGCAGCGGGGCGTCCGACTGTTGTTGGTGCTGGACGAACAGGGGACGGTGGTGGGCCTGATCACCTCCACGGACCTGGAGGGCGAAAAGCCGATGCGCCATATCCATCAGCATGGCGGCAGGCGCCAGGACATTCTGGTTCGCGACATCATGACGCCCCAGCAGATGCTTGACACGCTGTGCATGGACGATGTCGTCAATGCCAAGGTGGGGCAGGTGGTGGCGACGCTGCAGCGTGTGCGGCGGCAGCATGCGCTCGTCGTCGAGCGCAACGGCGAAGGGGAACAGGTCGTGCGCGGCATCTTCTCCGCTTCGCAGATCGCCCGTCAGCTCGCTGCGGAGATCCAGACCGCCGATGTCGTCAAGACGTTCTCTGAAATCAAAGAGTTGCTAGACGACCGGGTGGCGGCCAAGCGCTGATCCGTGCGCATGCGGCCCGCCGTCGCGCGGGTGCCTTCCCGCCCGTCGCCTTGCACCTCGCCGCAAACCCTACCGCCATCACCGAACCTGGCGCGATCCCGACCGGAGACGGCGTCGTCCGCTTTGCGCGGCCAGGCGCCCATCGGCATCGGGATGTGACGAGAAGGGGCGCCCCCAAGGTCCCCCCCACCAAAGGCCCCTTCCGCCCTCCAACCTATAACCGCATCTTGAAATCTGCTATTGTGCAGTGTGTCTTCCGTCGTCACGCGGCATGAAGATCTGCGCCGCTTTCCTGACCGGTTGACAGCGAAAGGGCGCTCGATTATACTTCGTTCACCACTTAGAGTGAGTCTAATACTTCGAAAACGTATACTGGGTCCGGGCCGGCAGGGCCTGGGACCAGGGGTGGTATTGAAACTTTGTGGCGTTAATCTTTTCCACAAGTCAGGAGGCATCCATGCAGCTCAAAGGATCGAAGACGGAACAAAATCTCAAGGCCGCATTCGCGGGCGAGTCACAGGCTAACCGCCGCTATTTGTATTTTGCGGCCAAGGCCGATGTGGAGGGACAAAATGACGTGGCGGCCGTATTCCGTTCCACCGCCGAGGGTGAAACGGGTCATGCCCACGGACATCTGGAATATCTCGAAGCCGTTGGTGATCCGGCAACGGGCCTGCCCATCGGTAGCAGCCGGAACAACCTGGCAGCGGCCATCGCCGGCGAAACCCACGAATATACCGATATGTATCCGGGGATGGCGAAAGCCGCGCGGGAAGAAGGCTTCGATGAAATCGCCGATTGGTTCGAAACCTTGGCCAAGGCCGAGCGTTCTCACGCCAATCGCTTTCAGCGTGCGCTCGACGCCCTGGCGGACTGAAGCCTGATATTGCCGAGGTGGTGCCTTCCTCCCGTGCGAGCGGGAAGGAGGGCGCGCGCGCAGCCAAAGCGGATGTTACAGTAGCGTTTTGAAGAGGACTCTCATGAGCATGCGAGAAGGCAGCCTTGATGCGCCGACGCGCCATCCGATCGACTGGAGGAACCCCACGTTCTACGAGGAGGGGGCGCTCTTCAAGGAGCTCGAGCGGGTCTATGACATTTGCCATGGCTGCCGGCGCTGCTTCAATCTTTGCAATGCCTTCCCGATGCTCTTCGATGCCATTGACGAGAGCAGCACGGGCGAGGTGGACGGCATCGGCAGAAAAGTCTACTGGGAGGTCGTCGACCAGTGCTATCTCTGCGACATGTGCTTCATGACCAAATGCCCGTACGTGCCGCCCCATCCGTTCGACGTGGATTTCCCCCACCTGATGCTGCGCGCCAAGGCCGTCAAGTTTTCCCAGGGAGGGGCGACGTTCCGCGACAAGCTCCTCTCGAGCACCGACGCGCTCGGGCGACTGGCGTCTATCCCGGTCGTGGTGCAGGCCGTCAACGCCGCGAACAAGTCCCCGGCGGTTCGCGGCCTCATGGACAAGGCGCTCGGCATCCATAAGGACCGGGAGCTGCCCGAGTACACGCATGCGCGGTTTCGTTCGCGTGCGGTTGCCAACGAGACTCACCCGGTGCGCGACGGCCAGCACGCGCCCGGCAAGGTCGCTCTGTATGCGACCTGTTACATCAATTACAACGAACCCGGCATCGGCCACGATCTTCTCAAGATTCTCGATCATAACGCCATCGCGACGCGCCTCGTCGACAAGGAGGCCTGCTGCGGCATGCCGAAGCTTGAGCTGGGCGACCTCGCGTCCGTCGAGCGCCTCAAGGAGACGAACATTCCCCACCTGGCGCCGCTGGCGCGGGCGGGCTATGCCATCCTCACGGCAGTGCCCTCGTGCACGCTGATGTACAAGCAGGAACTGCCTCTCATGTTCCCCGAAGACGAGGATGTGCGCGTGGTCGCGGACGCCATGTTCGACCCCTTCGAATACCTGATGGCCCGCCATGCCGACGGCCTCCTCAAGACCGATTTCAAGCGGGCGCTGGGGCGGGTGGCCTACCACATCCCCTGCCATCTGCGCGTGCAGAACATCGGTCAGAAGACCCGCGAGATGCTCGAGCTGATTCCGAACACGCAGGTCACCACCGTCGAGCGGTGCTCCGGGCATGACGGGACCTGGGGCGTGAAAAGCGAATATTTCGAGGCATCCATGAAGATCGGCAAGCCGGTGTTCAAGCAAATGGGTGCGGCGGACCCCGACTTCGTCAGCTCGGACTGCGCCATCGCGGGGCGGCACATCATGCAAGGGATGGGCGGACCCAGGGCGCAAAAGGAACATCCTCTGACGTTGCTCAGGCTTGCCTACGGGCTTGACTGAGGGGTCGGCGGGCCCCGCTTTTGAACAGACACCAGGGAGACCAACCAATGGGCAAGATCACCCGCGACAGCCTGCTGCCTTTGGAAGCCTATGCCAAGGCGCGCAGCGAGATGCGCGCACGGGTCATGGCGCACAAGGAGCGACGCACCGTGAGCCTCGGCGCGCATGTGCGCCTGCTGTTCGAAGACGAGCTCACCATGCGCTACCAAGTGCAGGAGATGCTGCGGGCGGAAAGAATCTTCGAAGAGGGGGGCATTCAGGACGAGCTCGACGCCTACAACCCCCTCGTGCCCGATGGCCGCAACTGGAAGGCGACCATGATGATCGAGTATACGGACGTCGACGAGCGCCGGCAGTGGCTCGAACGCCTGATCGGCATCGAGGATCGGGTCTGGGTGCAAGTGAGCGGTCACGCGCCGGTCTATGCCGTCGCAGACGAGGACCTCGAGCGCGAGAACGGCGAGAAGACCTCATCGGTCCATTTCGTGCGCTTCGAATTGACGCCAGACATGATCAGCGACCTGCGTGCCGGTGCGCCGCTTGCGATAGGGGTCGACCACCCCGACTACGAGGAGAGCACGGAAGTGCCGAATGACGTCAGGCGCGCCTTGCTGGAGGATCTGGCGGCCTGAGGCGCCTGCGGGGTCCTCAGAGGAGGACGAGATTGTCGCGGTGGATGAGTTCCGGTTCGTCGACGTAACCGAGGATCGTGCCGATCTCCTGGCTGGGATGACGCATGATCTTGCGTGCGTCCAAGACGGGGTAATTGACCAGCCCGCGCGCGATCTCCTTGCCGCTCAAATCGACGCAGGTGACCACTTCGCCCCGCTCGAACTGTCCCGAGACATCGTGCACGCCGATCGGTAGCAGGCTCTTGCCTTCGTACTGCAGGGCGTTGACCGCGCCGGCGTCGAGGATCAGCGTGCCGCGCACCTGAAGATGGTCGGCCAGCCATTTCTTGCGCGCCGCGAGGGGCACGTTGTCGGCGATGAATTGGGTTCCGATCGCCTCGCCCTGCGCGAGGCGAACCAGCACATCGGGCTCCCGGCCGGAGGCAATGACCGTGTGGGCGCCGCTGCGGGCCGCCCGCTTGGCGGCCAATACCTTCGTCAGCATGCCGCCGCGGCCAATCGCGGAGCCTGCGCCGCCGGCCATTTTCTCGAGTTGCGCGTCGCCTGCCCGCGCTTCGGCCACCAGCGTGGCCTGGGGATCTTTGCGAGGGTCTGCGGTATAGAGGCCGGCCTGGTCGGTCAGGAGGACAAGCGCGTCCGCTTCGACCAGATTGGCCACCAGCGCGCCGAGCGTGTCGTTGTCGCCGAAGCGGATTTCATCGGTCACTACCGTATCGTTCTCGTTGATGATCGGCACGACACCCAAGCGGACCAGGGTCCGCAAGGTGGACAGCGCGTTGAGGTAGCGTTTGCGGTCGGACAGGTCGTCGTGGGTCAGCAGCACCTGCGCCGTATGCAGGGCGTGCTCCCGGAAACAGGATTCGTAGGCTTCCACGAGCCCCATCTGCCCGACGGCTGCGGCGGCCTGCAGTTCGTGCACGGCATGGGGCCGTTTCTTCCAGCCCAGCCGCTGCATGCCCTCCGCGATGGCGCCCGAAGAGACGAGCAGCACTTCCTTGTTCAGGGACCGAAGCACGGCGATCTGGTGCGCCCAGCGCTGAAGGGCGCCCCGGTCCAAGCCCTGGCCATCGTTGGTGACCAGGCTGCTTCCGACCTTGACGACGAGGCGACCCGCTCTGGCGACTACGGATTTCATGGACGGCACCGACGAAAGGGGCTCACGCATGGAAATACAATTAATTTCAGGATATCAGATTCTGGGCGCGCGGGCTGCGTTCATACGCCGCTGGCATCGCCTGTTGCCGGCTGCCCGCCTTCTGCCGACGGATCGGGCGAAGGCGTCGCCCGGTGCGCTTCGAGATATTCCATCACGGCATAGGTGAGTTCCGTGCATCCGACGCCGGTCAGCGCCGAGATCAGGAAGCACGGGCCGGACCAGCCGAACTCGCGCAGGAAGTCTTCCCGAATGCGGGGCAACGCTTGCGCCGGCACCATGTCGGTCTTGTTCAGCACGAGCCAGCGGGGCTTGTCGTACAGCGATGCGTCGTATTTTCGGAGCTCGGCGACGATTGCCTGTGCCTCTGCGACGGGATGGGCGTCCGGGTCGAGCGGCGCGAGGTCGACCACATGCAGCAACAGGCGCGTGCGCGCGAGATGCTTGAGGAACTGGTGCCCCAGGCCGGCGCCCTCCGCGGCCCCCGCGATCAGCCCCGGAATATCCGCCACGACAAAGCTCCGGTCATGGTCCACCCGCACGACGCCCAGATTGGGCTGCAGGGTCGTGAACGGATAATCGGCCACCTTCGGGCGCGCCGCGGATACGGCGCGGATAAGGGTCGACTTGCCCGCATTGGGCATGCCCAGGAGACCGACGTCGGCGAGCACCTTGAGCTCCAGCTTGAGCCGCCGATGCTCGCCGGGTTCGCCGAGGGTGCACTGCCGGGGAGCCCGATTCGTACTCGATTTGAAGTGAAGATTGCCGAGGCCGCCTTGGCCGCCCTTGGCGAGCAGGACCTTCTGGCGGTCATGGGTGAGGTCCGTCAGGGTTTCCCCCGTGTCCTCGTCGGTAATGACCGTGCCAACCGGCATGCGCAGCACGATATCGTCTGCGCTTTTTCCGTAGCAGTCCGAACCGCGGCCGCTCTCGCCGTTCTTGGCACGGTGGATGCGCGCGTAGCGATAATCGATGAGGGTATTGATGTTGCGATCGGCGACGACGAAGATGCTGCCGCCACGCCCGCCGTCTCCGCCGTCGGGTCCGCCCTTGGGGATGAATTTCTCGCGACGAAAGCTCGCAACACCGTTTCCGCCCTTGCCAGCCGAGACTTCAATGAACGCTTCGTCAATAAACTTCATCACCGTTTCCTGCAGGCCGCCCCGGCGGCCGCTCGCATATCATGGCCCTTTGCGTTTCGGTCCGGCGGCAGCGCCTCGCCGGAAACGAAAAAGCCCTATCCGTCGGATAGGGCTGGAGTGCGACGAATTCAGTCTCAGGCCGGGACGATGCTGACCGTCTTGCGCTTGGCCGCGCCCTTGACCGCGAAATGCACCTTGCCGTCCACCTTGGCAA
The DNA here is from genome assembly GCA_021788645.1 of Pseudomonadota bacterium. Lineage (GTDB taxonomy): Bacteria > Pseudomonadota > Gammaproteobacteria > Burkholderiales > JAKAFK01 > JAKAFK01. The sequence continues at coordinate 3,685 of JAJYKK010000036.1, read as the reverse complement.
AAAGCGTGTGGTCCTTGCCCATCCCGACGTTTTCTCCGGCATGCATCTGCGTGCCGCGTTGGCGAACGATGATGCTGCCGGCTGGAATCAGTTCGCCCCCGTAGGCCTTTACGCCGAGGCGCTTGGAATGCGAATCGCGTCCGTTGCGGGAGCTGCCGCCCGCTTTCTTGTGTGCCATGTCCGGTACTCCTTAGTTCGTTGCGATCGCGTCGATGCGAATTTCGGTATAGTTCTGACGGTGCCCCTGACTCTTGCGATAATGCTTGCGCCGGCGCATCTTGAAGATGTGGATCTTCTTGCCGCGACCTTGGGCGAGCACCGTCGCCTTGACGCTCGCGCCGTCCACGATCGGCGAGCCTACGGATAGCGTGTCGCCGTCGGCGACCATCAACACCTGATCAAGTACGATCTCGCTTCCGATGTCTGCCGGTATCTGTTCTATTTTAAGTTTCTCGCCGGCCGCTACGCGATATTGCTTCCCGCCGGTTTTTATGACCGCATACATGTTGAGCTCCAATGACAAAGTTGCTTCGATGAACAGCGTATTTTGCACGGAGTGGTATTGTTTGTCAAAGGAAAATGAGTGGGGACGGGCCCGGCCATGGCAACTGGCGCATGCCGGTAGCTGGGTGGTTTTTCTCAACGCGGATAAGGGCGACGCGACACGCGGAGGCGGATGTCCCTAGCGCTCTTGTGCCAACGAACCCCGAGAGGCGGACGGGCGCAAGATCGACTTTCCTGCCTTGTTGGCGCGTCGTCGACCCCTGTCGGCGCAAATGGAGGCGTCTTGTCCTCTGTGCGGGCGATGGGTGCCCGTCGGCAATGTGCTTATTCGCACCAATTGGATACGGCGTGGTATCAGCGACTTAAAGGAGTTAATGGCCCCAATATAGGGATATAAGCGCGTCGCGAGTGGGAAGGATGCTGCATTACTGGTATGATTGGCCCTTTGCGCTCGTTTGTACTCATTGGAATCCTCGTGTAGGCGTTGCTGTGTCCATTGCTGCGATCAGAAGCTTCATAGAACCCGACATGCGTGCTGTCGACGAGGTCATTCGCGCGCGTCTATATTCTGATGTTGTCCTTGTACGTCAAGTCAGCGAATATATCATTGGAGGGGGCGGCAAGCGTTTGCGCCCGGCACTCCTGATCCTTGCCGCGGGGGCGAGCGGATATCACGGAACGCAGCATCACGAGTTGGCGGCCGTGGTTGAATTCATCCATACGGCGACGCTTCTGCACGATGACGTCGTGGATGAATCGTCGATGCGGCGGGGGGCATCGACGGCGAATGCCTTGTTCGGAAATGCCGCGAGCGTCTTGGTGGGCGATTTCCTCTATTCCCGCGCCTTCCAGATGATGGTGCGCGTGGGGAGCATGCGCGTGATGGAAGTCCTCGCGGACGCGACCAACACGATCGCGGAGGGGGAGGTCCTTCAACTGCTCAATTGTCACGATGCCGATATTGACGAAGAGCGCTACCTGCAGGTGATCCGTTTCAAGACCGCCAAGCTGTTCGAGGCGGCGACGCGCTTGGGCGCCATCCTCGGCCACTCCTCGGAGGTGGATGAAGAGGCGATGGCGGCCTATGGCATGCGCATCGGCACGGCCTTCCAATTGATCGACGATGTGCTCGATTATTCGGGGGACAACGGGCAAACGGGCAAGAACATCGGCGATGATCTTGCCGAGGGCAAGCCGACCTTGCCGTTGCTCTATGCCATGCAGCAGGGAAGTGCCCAGCAGGCCGCTTTGATCCGGCATGCGATCGAGCATGGCGGGTTGGAGGAGTTTGAGCCCGTCCTGCAGACCATTCGTGAGACCGGAGCGCTGGACTATGCGAAGGCGCAGGCTCAACGCGAGGCGAATGCGGCCTGTGAGGCCATTTCGCATCTGTGCGATTCAAATTACAAGCGATGTCTGCTAGAATTGGCGAGTTTCGCGGTGACGCGTGACCATTGACCCGGTCATTTTGTCGCCCATTCAGAACAACGGGGTGTAGCTCAGCCTGGTAGAGTACTGCGTTCGGGACGCAGGAGTCGGAGGTTCGAATCCTCTCACCCCGACCAGGCATTTCCCAGTCCGATCCGAGACTTGATCGGACACCTGCGGTGCGTTGCAGCAGAAAAAAACCCCTTTTTGCTGCAATTCTGCTGCAAATCCAGAAGAACTGGCAGGCCCATAGCGATACGGGGCTCCGATGCTTCCTTGGCGCTGGCATGGCCATGATCAGCGTCCTCCTTCCCCACCCAAATTGTTTTGCGCGCCAAGGTGCGGGCAATGGTCTGACTTTGGTCGCGATCAGATCCAAAAGCATGTCATCGGTGCATCGCCGCAGACGGCGAGATATTGGCCGTCGACGCACTTCGTGCTATGGCGGATGGGTCGGGCGCGCTATAACGGAATAAGGTCGAATCGCAGCCGGCGCGAGTCGCGATTTGAGTCCACGCGTCTACCATGCCCCGGAACTTTCTCAGGAGGGTCGAGCTTTGGAAGCAGGAACGCAGAAAAGGCCAATGGCCGTCTTTCCCGTCTGGCCCCTCGTGGTGTTCTCCGTCGTGGCGGTGGCCGGAGTCTTCTACGCCAAGTGGGACCCCTACTTTCACAAAATATTTCATGTCGCCGTGACCCATAGCTTGGGCCCTTCGATCGTCAGCGGCAACGGTGCCGCCGCGCCAGCCCCTTCCTTTCCCGCAGCCTGGGGTTGGGGCGTGCAGTACTTCAAGGCGATCTGGGTCGCCTTGATTGTCGGTTTGCTTGTCGGGTCTGGGGTCGAGGCCCTTTTGCCACGGCGGTGGCTCTGGCGTGTCTTGGGCAACGGGACGGTCCGGAGCTCGGCCCTGGCGGGGTGCCTCGCCATCCCTTCGATGATGTGCACCTGTTGCAGTGCCCCTATCGCGGTGGGAATGGGAAAGAGCCGGGTCTCCACCGGGGCTATTTTTGCCTATTGGGTGGGAAATCCGGTCCTCAACCCGGCAACCCTCATATTCATGGGGTTCGTACTGGGGTGGAACTGGGCTGCCTTTCGGATCCTGGCGGGTCTGGGCTTGGTCGCCCTCGCCGCCCTGATCGGAGACCGGATGGGAAAGCGCAAAGGGGAAGACGCCTCGTTGTCGCCCCCCGCAGAGGACGCGGCGATGAGTTATTCGGCGTCGGCCATTCTTGGCCGGTGGGTCGCCGCTCTTCGTAAAATGGTCTATACCTTGCTGCCCGAGTACGCCGTTATTGTGCTGCTGCTGGGGGCTGCCCGCGCCTGGCTCTTCCCCGCCATGGATCCGGCCGTAGGACATGCCCTCTGGATTTTCCCCTTCATGGCCGTGGCAGGCACTCTTTTCGTGGTACCTACCGCCGGGGAGGTTCCCATTATTCAGACTCTCATCCATCACGGCCTGGGAATTGGGCCGGCTGGCGTGCTGCTTATTACCCTGCCGGCGGTAAGCCTCCCGTCCTTGGTCATGGTGGGTCGGGTCGTGCCCGTCCGGATCCTCCTGGTCTTGGCCGGGGCGGTGGCGGGAGTGGGCGTCCTGACCGGGCTATTGGCCCAATTCGTACTGTAGGCAGTCGTTCTGAGCTGAGGCTGCCAAGAATGCCGCGAACGTCATCCTCGTCGAAGTAGCGATGCCCGGAAGGCAGACGCTTGCTTTTAAGCAGCCCGTCGCGCTCCCACCGGCGAACGGTTGAAGCT
>JAJYKK010000095.1 GCA_021788645.1 Pseudomonadota bacterium | reverse complement strand
GCCGACGCTGGATCAGGATCCCTATGTCCATGCGGCGCTGAAATCCGAGACGAAGTATTGCCGCATTGTCTGGCGCACCGAGAAAGGAACGCGGCGTTGGTTCGTGCAACTCGTGCAGGACGGGGTTGTCCCGGCGAAGTACGAGTTCCTGTCCTCCGGGCTGACCGTCGGCCTCGACGTTGGCCCGAGCACAATTGCCATCGTTGGCGATGAGGCGGTTGGGCTGGAGCAGTTCGCATCCGGCGTCGCGCAGCCGTGGAACCATCAGCGTCGACTTCAACGCGCGCTGGATCGCAGCCGTAGGGCCACTAATCCGGATAACTACAACAAGAACGGCACCGCAAAGAAAGGGCGCCGCACCTGGATCAGGTCGAAGCACTATCTTGATCTTCAGCGCCAGATCGCCGAAGTCGAGCGCCAGTTGGCGGCCACCCGCAAGAAGGAACACGGCACGGTGGCCAACAAGATCCTCGGGCTGGGCAACCTGATCCAGACCGAAGCCCTGTCCTATAAGGCGCTCCAGAAGAACTACGGCCGGAGCGTCAAGGTCAGGGCACCGGGAATGTTCATCGAACGGCTAACCCGCAAGGCTGAGAGCGCCGGCGGGAAGCTCGTGGAATTGAACACCCGACGCCTGCGTATGAGCCAGTACGACCATGTGTCTGGTACCTACGCCAAGAAACCGCTGTCGCAGCGTTGGCACCGCCTCGGTGCGGCCGATTTGATCGTGCAGCGGGATTGCTATAGCGCCTTCCTGGCGAAGCACGCCACGGAAGACGGGCACAGTTGGTCCCGGCTCGAAGAGGGCTGGGCAGTTGCGGAACCGCTACTAGAACGCGCGGGACTGTGCCGGCATCACCAATCGACAAGCGGATTGCCCAAGGGCAACCCCATGGTGGCTATACCGTCAGAGTCGATCGCGCGTAAGAAAAGGTTTGTGCGAGGCCTCCACCGGGATGCTGTAGGGATAACCCCCGAGAGCCCGGATGCCCCTCGCATGCATGCCTTTAGAACCCCCTGGGTTTAGCCATGGGGAGGTTCAGGACATAAAGCCAAGCGATGGCGACGATATACATGTACATGGGCTTAGCCTCTCCGGAGATGCGCATTGCGGGCCGCGGCGCGAGGCTGCCATCAGCCGTCTTGTCGCCCCCTTGCTCTCGGACGGCGGCACGGAACAGCCGGAGCGGCCCATCCGGGGCTCCAGTATAGGCGGATGCGGGCCGGCATTTCCAGTTGCCGCATGGCCGACTGCGGTGAAACGGGAGTGAAGCCCGTGACCTGGCGAAGCACGCCTGCGCGCTGGCGCCGGACACATCCGCGGCGTCCGGCGGCGTACCGGTCACGTGACCATTTTGGAGTCGACTGAACTGTCTATGCAGCGTAACATAAAGAAATCACAGATGAAAACGCAAACCGTCGGGTTTGTTTCCCTTGGCTGCCCGAAGGCACTGGTGGATTCCGAGCATATCCTGACGCAGCTTCGAGCGGAGGGATACGACATCTCGCCCACTTACGAGGGGGCCGATCTCGTGGTCGTCAATACCTGTGGATTCATCGATGCCGCCGTCGCGGAATCCTTGGACGCGATCGGCGAGGCCATGGCCCGAAACGGGCGGGTGGTGGTCACCGGATGCCTAGGCGCGCGCGAGGGCCTTGTCAAGCAGGCGCATCCGCGCGTGCTTGCGGTGACCGGACCCCATGCCACGATGGACGTCATGCACGCCGTGCACGAGCACCTGCCGCGCCCGCACGATCCGTTCACGAGCCTGGTCCCGCCCCAGGGCATCCGGCTGACGCCGCGCCATTATGCCTACCTCAAGATCTCCGAAGGCTGCAATCATCAGTGCACATTCTGCATCATTCCTTCGCTGCGGGGCCCGCTGGCGAGCCGCCCGGTGGGCGAGGTGATGGAAGAAGCCCAGCATCTGGTGGCCGCGGGGGTGAAGGAATTGCTGGTCATCTCCCAGGATACGAGTGCCTATGGCGTCGATGTGAAGTACCGGCGCGGATTTTGGCGCGGCCGACCGCTTAAGACGCGGATGACGGAACTGGCGGAGGCGCTTGGCGAGCTGGGGGTCTGGGTGAGGCTGCACTACGTGTATCCCTATCCTCATGTCGATGAGTTGATTCCCCTGATGGCCGCCGGCCGGGTGCTGCCGTATCTCGACGTGCCTTTTCAGCATGCCAGCCGACGCATTCTCAAGGCGATGAAGCGGCCGGGGGACGGCGAGCGCCTGCTGGAGCGCATCGGGCGTTGGCGGGAAGCATGCCCCGAGCTGACGATCCGCAGCACTTTCATCGTCGGTTTTCCGGGAGAGACCGAGACCGACTTCGAAGAGCTCTTGGCTTTCCTGCGGGAGGCCCGCCTGGATCGCGTCGGGTGTTTTGCGTATTCCCCCGTGGCGGGCGCGCAGGCCAATGCGCTTGCGGCGCAGGTGCCCGAGGCGGTGAAGGAGGAGCGGCGCGCGCGGCTCATGGCGGTTCAAGAGGACATCAGCGCTGCCCGATTGGCGGCGCGGGTGGGCCAGCGGATGACGGTCCTGGTGGACGCCGACGATGCCGACGGGGCGGTTGGCCGCAGCGCGGCCGACGCGCCGGAAATCGACGGGGTCGTGCATGTCGCAGGGGAGGGGCTCAAGGCCGGCGAATTCGTCGAGGTCGAGATCGTCGATTCGGACGCCCATGATCTGTGGGGGCGGTCCGTGCCGCGCTGACGGCGGCCGAGGGCCCCGAAGTCGGCGCGGGCCCTAGAGAGGAGCCGTCCCGTCCGGGTCGTCCGGCTGGCTGCGGGCCGGGCCTTTGAGGAATTCGTCGAAGGCCACCATGCTGATCTCTTCGACCTCGATGCCCTGCGCGGCATGCTGCACCGTATAGAGATCCTCCTGCTCGTGGGCTTCCGCAGCAGGGGATGGCGCGGGTGCATCGGCCGCGGCATCGACAGCGGGCGTGGGCGCGGGAGGGCCGTCCTGCGGATAGGACGGGTGCTCGTCAAAGTCGTAATCCGCTTGCTCGGGGCCCGGCGCCTCGTCATAGCCCACCTTGAATCGCCAAAACACGGCGGCGACCTCGACCCCCACGCGCTCGCGCACGAATTTCCGGATCTGCGCCTCGAGGATATTGGAAAAGCGGAGCCGCTTTTGCGGGTCGGCCTTGATGAGCACCACGGGGCTACCGGCCATCGCGAAGGTGTAGGTCTGGAAATCGCTGACCGCGCGCGCCGTCAGGAAATGGTTGACCGCGCCGTTGACGGCGGCAAGGGTCTTTTCACTCAGGGCGGGGGCCTTGTCTTTTCGTCCGAAGGGCAGGAAAGAGCTCAGGATGGAGCCACAGAAGAAGCCCTTGCCCCCGAATGCGAGCAGGTGAGGGCCCAGTGCTGCCGTGATCAGAGTGCTTTTTAACATGCTGGCGTCCCGCCCGCTGGTATTATTCGATTGCCGCGCCCATGTCGGCGGATGCGCTGGGGCGACCCCTCAGGGGGAAGGTTGCGCGCCCGGCGCGCCAGGTTCCGCTCCCCCGCAAACCCGGCCGCGTCCCTCTCCAGCGGAGATCTGGCTGATATCTCACCAGTATAGAGCCGAGCCATCGAGCGGGCAACCACGCCCCGCGCCGCGTGCATTTGTCTTATGACTCGGGGCGCATCTGCGGGAACAAGATGACGTCGCGGATGGCGGCGCTGTCGGTCAGAAGCATGACCAGGCGATCGATCCCGATCCCTTCGCCGGCGGTCGGAGGAAGGCCGTATTCCAAGGCGCGGATATAGTCGGCATCGTAATGCATGGCTTCCTGGTCGCCCGCCTCCTTTTGTTTGACCTGTTCCATGAAGCGGCTGGCTTGATCGTCGGGATCATTGAGTTCCGAGAAGCCGTTGGCGATTTCCCGCCCCACGATGAAGAGCTCGAAGCGGTCGGTGATCGCCGGGTCGGCGTCATTTCGCCGCGCCAGAGGCGATACCTCGGCCGGGTAATCGACAATGAAGGTGGGGTCGAACAGCAGATGCTCGGTGGTTTCCTCGAACAGGGTCAATTGCAATCCGCCGACGCCGTCCGCCGGCTTGTAAGCGATTCCCGACTCGGTCAGGGTGCGCACGAGGAAGGCGCGGTCGTGCAGCGCCTCGTCGGTATACTCCGGGTGGAACTTTTGGATCGCCTGCGCGACGGTCAGACGGGCAAACGGTTCGCCCAGATCGAGTTCGCGCCCTTGGTAGCTCACGCGCGTGGTTCCGAGGACGGCCTGGGCGATTTCCCGGAACATCTGCTCGGTGAAATCCATGAGATAGCGGTAGTCGCGATAGGCTTCGTAGAATTCGAGCATGGTGAATTCCGGGTTGTGCCGCGTCGACATGCCTTCGTTGCGGAAATTCCGGTTGATCTCGAACACCTTTTCCATGCCGCCCACGACCAGGCGCTTCAGATAGAGCTCCGGCGCGATGCGCAGGTAAAGGTCGACGTCGAGCGCATTGTGGTGCGTGACGAAGGGCCGCGCGGCCGCGCCCCCGGGGATCGGGTGCATCATGGGCGTCTCGACCTCGAGATAGCCATGCCGCACCAGGAACTCGCGGATGCCCTGGATGATCTTGGAGCGTGTCGTGAATACGAGACGCGCCTCTTCGTTGGTGATGAGGTCGAGGTAGCGTTGGCGGTATTTGACTTCCTGATCGGTCAGGCCGTGGAATTTCTCGGGCAGTGGGCGCACCGCCTTGGTGAGCAGGCGAAGCTCCGACACGCGTACGGACAGCTCGCCGGCCTTGGTCTTGAAGAGCCACCCGCGCGCGCCGACGATGTCCCCCAAGTCGAACTGCTTCTTGAAGTGCTCGTGGACCGCGACGCCGGCGCTGTCAGTGGCGATGAACAGCTGGATGCGTCCGCTCATGTCCTGAATCGTGGCGAAGCTTACCTTGCCCATCACGCGCTTGAGCACCATGCGCCCGGCGACCGCGACCGACAAGCCGACGGCCTCGAGTTCTTCCTGGCTCTTGGCATCGTGGAAGGCGTGCAGGTCGCCGGCCAGATTCTCGCGGCGGAAATCGTTGGGGAAGGGGTTGCCTTGGGCGCGCAGCTCGTTGAGCTTGGCCCGGCGCTCCTCGATGACTTGATTGGTGTTCTCGCTCATTGCTCGATATTCCTTGCTTTTTTTTCGGCCGACGGCACCGGGCGGCCGAACGCGTTCATGGCTTCGCCCGGTCTAGACGCCAAGCTTCAGGCTGGCGGTGATGAAGGCGTCCAGGTCGCCGTCCAGAACGGCCTGTGTGTTGCCGCTTTCCACGCCGCTGCGCAGGTCCTTGATGCGTGACTGATCCAACACGTAGGAACGGATCTGGTGTCCCCAGCCGATGTCGGACTTCGAGTCCTCCAGGGCCTGCTTCTCCGCCATGCGCTTGCGCAGTTCCGCTTCATACATCCGCGCCTTCAGCATGGCCATGGCCTCGGCGCGATTCTTGTGCTGCGAGCGGTCGTTCTGGCACTGCACGACAATGCCTGTCGGCAGGTGGGTGATGCGCACGGCGGAATCGGTCTTGTTGATGTGCTGCCCGCCGGCGCCCGAGGACCGGAAGGTGTCGACGCGCAGGTCCGCAGGGTTGATCTCGATCTCGATCGAGTCGTCCACTTCGGGATAGACGAATACGCTGGCAAAGGAGGTATGGCGGCGGTTGCCCGAGTCGAAGGGGGACTTTCGGACGAGGCGGTGGACGCCGGTTTCGGTGCGCAAGAAGCCGTAGGCATAGTCGCCCTCCACCTTGAGCGTCGCGCTCTTGATGCCGGCGACCTCGCCGGCCGATTCCTCGAGTGCCTCGACCTGGAAGCCATGGCGCTCGCAGTAGCGCAGGTACATGCGCTCGAGCATGGCGGCCCAATCCTGTGCCTCGGTGCCGCCGGAGCCCGACTGGATATCGATGAAGCAGTTGTTGGGGTCCATCGGATGGGAGAACATCCGGCGGAATTCGAGGTCGCTGACCGCTTGATCGATGTGCTGGGCGTCCTCTGCGATGCTCTGCAAGGTGGCGTCGTCCGCCTCGCCGCGCGCCATTTCGAAGAGGTCCTGCGCATCGCGCAACGCCCGACCGACCTGATCGAGCGTCTCGACAACCGTTTCCAGCGCGCGGCGCTCCCGCCCTAATTCCTGAGCGCGCTCAGGCTTGTCCCAGACGGTGGGGTCTTCCAGCAAACCGACGACTTCGGCGAGGCGATCCTTCTTCTCGCCGTAGTCAAAGATACCTCCGCAAGGCTTCGGTCCTATCCCCGAGGTCGGCGAGCCGTGCCTCGATCGCATTGAGTTGTTCAGCTTCCATGGGCGTGCCTTGCGAAAAAACCTATAGTATACACGATCCAATACGCGGCGCCCGCGTTTGAGGGGATTCCCAGCAATTCTCAATGTAGCGCCCGCGGCCGGTAGGTGAGAGCGAGCGCTGTTTTCAAATAGGGCTATGGTGGGTTGCGGAGCCTTTGCCGCGCATCTGGCAGGAGGGGATAGAGGAATACGCGCTTG
>JAJYKK010000035.1 GCA_021788645.1 Pseudomonadota bacterium | reverse complement strand
GCTCGTGATGACGGCGGTGCTTGCCGCCTCCCGCCGCAGATAGGTCTCGCCGACACGCTGAAGGTCCTTCAGCGTGACAGCCAGAATACGGCTGCGAAAATGCCGGCGCTGCTCCGCCGTCCGGCCATAGAGGGCATTGTAGAAGGCCTTCTTGGCTTCGCCTGCCGGCGAGCCCGGCTTATCCATGTCGCTCACCACGCCAAGGATCGCCTCTTCGACCTGCCGCCATTCATGTGTCCCATTCAACAGCCAATCGATGGCGCGATCGAAATCCTCCAAGGTGTCGACAAGGCGCGGATCACGATACGAAAACAAGCGGAAGGCACCCGCATCGAAATCCTGGCCCGCGCCCGCCCCGTAGGCGCCGCCTTGTTCGCGAATGGCACTGTGCAGGTAGCCGTTACGCAGGAACCCGCCCAGCACGGCAAGGGGCGCCCCATCCGGGTGCTCGACGGCCACGGTAGGATAGGCGCGCGCGCAAAAGTTGACCTGCGTGCCCGTGATCCACATCTGCTCGACCTGCCGACGCACGGGCGACCACCCGAAGGGGACAAACGCCGCGCCGGAGGTGTCGCGCCCCGGCCAGCGGCTAGCCAGCCCTTGTCGCAAAAGGTCGTGATGCTTTTTCTCGCTCACCACCAGGAACTGCCGTGGCGCCGCCAGCACCGCCTCATGCATGCGGGTCAGCAACGCGGCAAACCCGCCGAGCGCCGCCGGATCCTCGAGCCGGGTATCCAACTGCCGGATCGCCTGGATCCCCGCCAGACCCTGCAGCTGATGGCGGACCGCCGCTGCCGGGCTCATGCCCGCGGTGGCGGCCGCCATCGCAAGCACATGACCACTCCCCGTCACGCTGCGCTCCAGCCGCGCGCGCCTTTGCGCCATGAGGTCCTTGATCCGCGAGGTCTCGTCGAAACGCACGGCCTCCAGGGTTTCGTGCATGAGCGCGTGAAACCCGTCATGGTTGCGCACGAGCGCCTTGCCGGCCAGCACGAAATGTCCAAGAGGTCGCTGCGCGTCGGTGATCGAGGCACGAATCGAGGTGTAGGCGCCGAGCCCCCCCGAGGTGGCCGACTGCCACGCCTGGGTCTCGAGATAGTCCTTGTTGCCGCAGCCCAGCTCCGTGAGCAGCCCACTGTAATGGGGGAGCGCGGCCATCGCATCGGGGTCGAGCAGCGGCAGGTTGATGGCGAGCTCCTCATAGACCAGCCCGTTCGTGCCCTGGTCGTAAAAGGTCGCCGCATAGGGACCGATGGTCTCCGTCTGCCCCTGGGCGATCTGCAGGCTCGCCGGCACATCCGCCAGGCCGACCTTGGGCAGGACATCCGGATTGTCGTGTTGTTGCTGGCGTCGGGCCAGCTTCTCTGCCCCCGCCACGATACGGACCGCCTCGCCCTCCGACAGCGCTGCCTTCAAGGACGCGAGACGCGCCGCCTCTGCCTGCTCGCGCCGCGCGCTCAAGGACTGATCGGGCTTGAGCGTCAAACGGACGCGATGGGGATTGTCCAGCAGCCACTCGCGCACCAGTCGCTTGATACACTCCGGATCCTTCGCCTCCTCGCGCAACGCCTCGATCGCCCCGTCGAGATCGAGCTGGGCAATCGGATCGCCCCCATGAATGGCGGGCCCCAAAGCATCGAGGATGAGCTGCAGTCCGTACGGATGGCCATCGCCTCCGATCTCGCGCTGGCTGAGCTCCAACTGGTGAACGACCGCCTCCACCCGCTCCGGGGCGATCCCCTGCTCGGCCACCTGGCGCAGCACCGCAAAGACGAGGTCCTCGAGCGCCTGTGCGTGCTCCGGGCTTGACCCTTCGAGGCCGCACAGGAAACTCATCTCCAGGTTCGAGTCCTCGAGTCCGGACACCGGCGAGGGCGCCGAACCCAAAGGGCTCGTCTCCAAGGCGTGCCGTAGGGGCGATGCGCTGTCGTCCAGCAACACGCCGCTCAAGAGATGCGCCCGCAGCAGTTCCGCCAGATCAATGGACGGCCCCCAGAGCCAGCCCACAACGATGTGGGTTTTGTCGGTCGCATCCGCCTCGTCGAACGCATAGCTTTCCTCGACGTTGAGTGGAGACAAGTAGCGCCTTTCCGGCCCAACATGGACGCGCTTCGGCAACGGCTCAAAGCGGGAAAGCGCGAGCTCCTCCATCCGGGCGTGGTGTTCAACCACCGGAATGTCGCCGTAGGTCAGGAAGATCGCGTTGGAGGGATGGTAATGTTCGCGGTAGAACGCCTTGAGCTCGCCATAGGCCAGATCCGGAATCGTCTCCGGATCGCCCCCGCTGTTGTAGTGGTACGTCGAGGTGGGGAACAGATAATGCGCGAGCCGGTGCCAGAGGGTTGATACCGGCGAACTCATCGCCCCCTTCATCTCATTGAAGACAACCCCCTTGAACTGCAGCGGGGAAGCGGGGTCTCCCGGCGTTGCAAATTCGACCCGCCACCCCTCCTGGGCGAAGTCGAGCTCGTCGAGCCGCGCGAAGAACACCGCATCCAGATAGACGTCCAACAGATTGTTGAAATCCTTCTTGTTGGCGCTGGCAAATGGATACGCCGTCCAATCGCTGCTCGTGAACGCATTCATGAAGGTATTGAGGGAGCGGCGCGTCATCATGAAGAAGGGATCGCGCACCGGAAAGCGTTCGCTTCCGCACAACACGGTGTGCTCCAGAATATGCGCCACTCCGGTGGAATCCATGGGCGCCGTACGCAACGCCACCAGGAAGACGTTTTCCGGATTATCGGCGGCCAAGTGGAAATGCTCGGCTCCCGTGCGGCGGTGGCGGTAATGCTCGACCGTCAGGTTAAGGGATTCGATGGTCTGTGCGCGGACAAACTCGAAGGCGGAGTGAACGGTCGGCGGCGAAACGGCGTCCTTCGGCTGGTTTAGTGTCATGCTGGCATCCCAAGTGTATTTTCTCGCTATTGCACCCACCCTTCCGAATGACGGCAAGCATTTGAATCCGCATTCGAGAATTTCAGTGCGACTGGCCCGGGTGCCCTTGCCCGAACATCGGCGGCGAGGCGTCAGCCCGGTCGTTCCGGGCGCGGGAAAAGAATGGCGGCCTGCGCCGCGCAAGCGGGTGTTATCTTAATTCTACCAAAATAGCATCGGGCGCGCCTGTTCTCGCCGCGGCAATGTCCACCGGCGAGCGCAGGGCCATTTATCGTGGAGGTCGAGACAGATGCGTGAGGGCGGGCAAGACCCGCCGGTCAGCGGATGGGAACGGTTCGGACAATCGGGGGGGGCCCGGCCATCGCGCGGGCGATCCATCACACCTGCGCGAACGCGGCGCAGAAGTCTTCGTTCGCGAGCCGGCTTTGGCCCGAAACGGCCACGCACATCACGATCTGGCAATGCAGATACATTTGATTCAGCTTGCGTTCCGCGTCGGCCTGGTCGCGGCCGAGAATCGACAGATTGTTCACCTCGAAACCATCACGGGTCTTGATCTGGAAACGATATTTGGTCATTTCAGCCCTTCCTCCCTCCGACGCTCTAGCGGCCCTGGCGCAGGCTCTTTATTCTGCTTATCGTCTCCCGTGCTCGCCGCCGACTCTCCCACCGCGGGAGACGCCCATCGCGAACCTGACACCCCCCGATGGCCCACAGTATGCACATCGCGTCGGCCATGGAACAAGTTACATTTTTGACATCCCCATCCTTTGCTCCGGAATCACCGAAGACGCAAGACGACGCGGGTGCCGACTTTGTCGCCTGTCCGTGCAGGCGAAAGCATGCACATGGTAAGTCATTAGGGAATCATTTGCAATAAAATCAATAAACAATGAACGCCGCACGGTTAGGACGCGCCCGGATACCCTGCCGGCGCGGCGCACAAAAACAATCGCCACGTCGCGTGATTCCGTGGCGATTGGGCGATAGGACAAACGGGCAAGGAGCGTGGGGCCGCGGTTTCGGAGCGCTTCCGGAAGTCACCCCGTGCGCCCGAACGCGCCGCCCTAAGCCGGGCGCTGGCGCCCCGTCAAGCGGTCCTGCCGGGCAACGGCAGCCTATCCGGAGAAATGCCTGGAGGATGCACCCTCGAGGCATGGCCCGTGCGGCATTTTCTGGAAGTTTGGATCGTTCCGCGGGGGTCGCCGCCCGCGCGGGAGGGTTGCGAAGACCGTCAACCACCGAGCGTGGCGAGCATCCTGCCACTGATGGCCGTGCCGCTCAAAAGAATCGCGGTCCCGATGGCGAGCATCGCGACCAGCGGCAAGATCACCGGTGCGAATCCAATGAGCGAAAGAATGCCCAGAACGATCGCGCTGATGCCGACAAGCGTCTGCGCACCGGTCGACGCCGACACCGCCTCATGCGCCACGCGCCGCGCGACCATGCTTTCCTCCGTGCTATCGATTTTCACTTCGTTCAGGCGCGAGCTCACGCCGCTGCTGAGCACCAGTCCGGCCCCCAGCACGATCGCCGACGCGGGCATCAGAATGTCGCGCTCCAGTCCCAGCAGCGCGAGAATTCCCAGCACGATGGCCGCAGCACCGGTCAATGCCTCGGCGCTGAGCCCCCCGCCCAGTTCGGCGGCCGACAATCCCTTGCTTCCCGATCTCTCGAGGACATGAGAATAATCCGCCGCGATCAAGGCGCCGTCAAACAGCAGCGCCGCACCCAGGACGATGGAGGCAATCGCGAGCATATAAGGCGGTGCGACGTGCGACAATCCGAGAATCGCCAGGATGGCGCCTGCGCCGCCACCGAGCGCCTCGCTGGCCGATCCGCCGGCGACGGCATGCTCCATGCCCTTCTCTTCCCTGCTACCCATGGTTTCCATAACGATGACTCCTAATAAGTGAGTCTAAGACACTGCGCGTCTCTTGCCTTGTATGCAAGGCAACGCACCAGCCAAGCCCCCTTATACTCAAAGTTTAGACAAGCCACGGAGCGGGTCAAGCACGCCGGGAAGCGCCCTCAGGTCACCACCGTGGGCTCCTCGCGCCCACTGATTTCCTTGAGTGCGGCCAGCGCGCGCGCCGCATGAATGAGGTCTGCCAAGCTCGCCTGCGCGTCCAGGGTGTGACGCTCGGGCGCGGCATCGAAGGCCTCGATATAGATCCGCAGCGTGGCCCCTTCGGTCCCCGTTCCCGACAACCGATAAACGATTCGGGCATCGCCCTCGAGCAAAATCCGGATGCCTTGCCCTGCGGAGACGCTGTGGTCGACTGGATCCACATACCGGAAATCGTCGCAGGCGTTTACCCGCCGGCCGGCGAGTACGCGCCCGGGCAATGCGGCGAGGCTGTCATGGAGGTGGGTGAGCACCTGATGGGCCACCGGCGTCGCCAGGCCCTCGTAGTCGTGGCGCGTGTAGACGTTGCGCCCGAAGCTCGCCCAATGCTCCCGCACGATCGCTTCGACGGACCTGCCCTCCACGGCCAAAATATTGAGCCAGAAAAGCACTGCCCACAGCCCATCCTTCTCGCGCACGTGATCGGAACCGGTCCCGAAGCTCTCTTCGCCGCATAGGGTGATTTTCCCGGCATCCAGCAGGTTGCCGAAGAATTTCCACCCGGTGGGCGTCTCATAACAAGGAATGTTGAGGCGGCGGGCGACGCGGTCCACCGCCTGGCTCGTGGGCATGGACCGCGCGAGACCCGCCAACCCCTCCCGGTAGCCCGGCACGCGATGCGCATGGGCGGCGAGCAGCGCCAGGCTGTCGGAGGGCGTCACGAAGAAATTTCGCCCCAGGATCATGTTGCGGTCGCCGTCGCCATCGCAGGCGGCGCCGAAATCAGGCCCATCCGGTGCCGCCATGGCCTCGACCAGCGCGTGGGCATAGGTCAGATTCGGGTCCGGATGCCCTCCCCCAAAGTCGGGCAAGGGCACCCCGTGCACCACCGTCCCGGGCGATGCGCCAAGCCGGCGCTCGAGAATTTCGGTCGCATAGGGCCCCGTCACCGCATGCATCGCATCAAAGGACATGCGGAACCCCGAACGAAAAAGCGCCGCAATGCGGTCAAACGCAAACAGGCTCTCCATCAGGTCGGCATAGTCCGCCACCGGGTCGATGACCTCGATGCGCATACTCCCCAGCGTCAAGCGCGCCACCCGGTCGAGCGCCACATCCGGCCCATTGAGAATCCGATAGGCCGTGATCTGCCGGCTTTTGGCATAGATCGCCTCGGTCACCTTTTCCGGCGCCGGCCCGCCATTGGAGATGTTGTACTTGACCCCGAAATCGCCGTCCACCCCCCCCGGGTTATGGCTCGCCGAAAGGATGATGCCCCCTTCCGCGCGATGCTTTCGGATCACATGCGATGCGGCGGGCGTCGACAGAATGCCGTCCCGCCCCACCAGCACTTTCGCGACCCCGTTGGCCGCCGCCATCTTGAGAATGGTCTGCAGCGCCTCCGGATTCAAGTATCGCCCGTCGCCCCCCAGAACGAGCGTGCGCCCACCGAGATCGACGGCATTGAAAATGGCCTGAACGAAATTTTCCAGGTAATGGGGCGTGCGAAAAACGGCCACCTTCTTGCGCAATCCGGACGTGCCGGGGCGTTGGTCCGGAAACGGGACGGTCGCGACGACGGTGATGCTCATGAACGATCCTCCAACATGCAGTGACGACTTAAAGACCTTGTGCGGCAATGATGCCGCCGTACCGATTGCGGCCGGCCGGACGCCAGCCCGCCCAGGCCGTGCATGACGATACCCGAGCGTCGTTACCGGAATAGCGCGGCCGCCCCAAGAGCGCGCGTGGCAGGCGCGGCTACCCGCCGACCGCGGACGGGTCTAGTGCACACCGATCCCAATGCCGATGCCGAACTGCACGGCGGGACGCGGGTGACCGGGTGGCCACAGGTAGAGCTTCTGCGCCTGCACGACGGGATAGAGATACGGTTTCTCGCCCACCTGCCCGCTGCGCACCCCGGCGATCCCCCCGTAAACGCTGACCAG
Organism: Pseudomonadota bacterium; assembly: GCA_021788645.1. Lineage (GTDB taxonomy): Bacteria > Pseudomonadota > Gammaproteobacteria > Burkholderiales > JAKAFK01 > JAKAFK01. The sequence continues at coordinate 24,726 of JAJYKK010000035.1, read as the reverse complement.
GCGGTTGGGCGCGAAGTCCACCGTCTCCAGGTAGCCCGCCTCGCGAATCACGAATCGCCCCAGCGCCGGCCGATCGAGGCGGGGCTCGCCCACGCTGTCCAACGGATACGCCAGCACGGTCAGCTCGGTGCTGGCGGACAGATTCTGGCTGGCGAGGATGCGTCCACCCCATAGGACCGGGCGGCCCACATAGCTGCCCGGCCGAGTCACGACGGCCGCGGGCGCCACACGCAGACCGCGGTCCTGCACGATCGATGGCGCGAAGGGCGAGACGGCACACCCCCCCAGCACGGCGAGTCCGAGCAGCCCCATCACGCGCCAATGCCCTCTCCCCATGCCGGGAGACTCACCAGCCATAAGGCCAGGGTCCCCATGGCCCCCACGGACCCCAAGACGGGCCCCAGGGACCATAGGAATAAGGCGCATAATAGTACCGGTATTGGACGCGTATAGGCCAGAGATGCACCGCCTGCGCGTCGAGCTCGGGGAACGTGTAGTCGTATTTCCCGATTTTCCGAACCACAGGCGTTCCCAGCGTGCCGGTCATCGTCACCTCGCGCCCGGGCGCATAGACAGCGGGGTCGTAGAACCCCTGGACGCAGCCGAGGAAGCGTCCATAGGTCTGGTCGGTCGACTCGGGGCGTGCGACGCCATCGAGCGGGCGGCTCACCACATCGAAGCAGGTTTCGTGCTCGCCGGGCATGGTGCTGACGATATCCCCGCCCCAGCGCACGCGCAGTCCCGTCAGGTGGCGCAACTGCGCCTCATGGGGAGTAACCTCGGAGAAGGGGCCATGGGAAAGTTCGGTCGGCACCGTGGCACATCCAGCCAAACTCAGCACGACCAGGCTCAAGGGAACCCAGGTACGCATGGCAGGGGCCTCCAAAAGGCAAACCATATTCCCATTATAGGCCGCGTGCCTGTTCAAACGGGCCATGCGCCGGTCATCGCCGCGCCGGTGCTCCCCTCTTCGGGGTCGAACTCGCACATCCCGCTGACGCACGCCAGTTCCCTGGCGCCTTTGGTCATATCCTCCTTCTCGTACGCTACGATATGGGAAAAATCAATGGCCGGCAGGATCTTGATGCGCCGCTCGTATTCCTCGCGGGTGATCTCCTGGTAGGGGGCCAACTCGTAGACGTTGTCCGTTTTCGGCAGGAAAGACAGCCCGCCCAGCAGATCCCAGTTCTCGAACAACCAATTGGCCGTGGCAATCCACTCGTCTGGCCCCACCGAAATGGTCACCGACGGATTATGCTCCGTATACTGGCACTTCACCGTCCGCCAATGGGCGAGCTGCTGCAAGGCCGTCAGGTCCGCCCGAACCGCCCCCCCCTTTGGCGCCGCGACCGGGAATTCGAGCACGAAAGTGGTCGCGCTGGCCTCGAGCTGCCCGACGTCCGGGCGATAGGGAAACTTCTGCTCCTTCAGCATGGCGAACAGCGGATCGGTCGCGGAAATCCGAATCCGCCGCAGGTAATAGGCGGCGTAGCGCGGGTGCATGCCGGAAGCCGAGTCGACGAGCTGCGAGACGGTGCCCGACGGCTTCACGCAGGTGACCGCGCTCGATTCCCTGATGCCGAAGCGGCGGGCATAGACCTGGTTGACCGCCAGCGCATGCGCCTTCAGCTTCGCCAGCACCTCCGGACGCCGCGCGGCCTCCGAATCCCATTGGCCGGTGATGGAAACTCCCAGCAGCCGCTCGGCCTCGCAATTGGCCTTCCATTCAGGGGACACATAGCGGAAGTCGGTGAACATGGACTGGTAGGTGCCCAGGAGCGCCGCGAGCCTCACCTTGTCGAGCAGGGTCTGTTCCGTATCGTCGGCCCTCGCAACCACTTCCGTCAGGTTGCAGAATTCCTTCGAGCGCAGAATGATTTCTCCGCATGGATTGGTGCCGCTGGTCGTCCAGTAGGGTGCGAAGTGCGCCCACCGCCGCGCCGGCAGCTGGTGGGGAAGCGCCCCGCGGTTGAACAGGCCACGCTCGCCGCTGCCGCTTTTCGCGAGCGCCAGCCACTCTTCCAGAAAGGCCGTGGCGGGCGGGCGCTCGTTATACACCGCCGAGTTGTTGGCGATCGAGCGCTGCGGCTCATTGATATAGAAATAGCCGCTCTTCGCCCGGCGCATCTCCTCGTCGTCGAAATCCGACAAGGAGATCAGCGCGGAGCGGCGCACGCCCCCCATCTCCACCACGGCGCCGATCTTGCAGATGATGTCATGCACGTCGATGTTGCGCAGCCGCTTGCCGCGGGCCGCGATAATCTTGTCGCGGGCGAAGTCGAGCAGCGCCCGCAGCGGCGCCGGCCCCGAACTGCGCCCTCCCATCGTCTTGAGCCGCGCCCCGGCCGGCCTGACCCGGGCATAGTCGAACGTGATGTCGTCGCCCTCGTACCACGCGTGGAGTCCAAGCTTCAGCGCATCGCCCCAGCCTTCCTTGCTGTCGGCGACAACGTGCGTTGGCCGGCGCTGGCCGGTGGCGTGTGCGATGATCGGAAGCAGCTGGACGTTCTGGCTTTCGACCGAGAACCCCACCCCCACCCCGCACATGAGGAGATACATGATCTCCGCGAAGTCGTCTAGGCCGCGGGGAGCGATGAAGGCGCAGTTGTAGGCCGTCGCAGGGTTGGCGCGCGCCGCCTCCCCTGCCGCCCAGAGCAAGCGCATCGACGGCATCACGCGCTGCTGCATGATGGCCTCGCGGACCTCTGCGTATTCCGCAGCGCTCAACCGCTCCCCGAGGATCTCGCGCATGAAGGCGACATACCGGTCCACCGTCTCGATCCAGGTTTCGCGGCGCCCCTCCGCCTCGATCCAGCGCGAGTAGGTGCGGTAGTACACGAATTCAGCGAGCGCGTTCGAGAAGTAGGACTTGCTGGCCCGCGCCAGCGCCTTGACGCGGTCGGGCACCTCCCGCGCCTTGTCGCGGATGAGGGCGCGCTCGTGGCGATAGAGAATGTACGCCTTGGCGGTCTTCGCGAAATCGAGCAGGATCAGCGTTTCTTCAACCAGATCCTGGATTTCCTCGACTTGCGGGATGTGCTGATCGGCATACCGACCATCAAGCGCACGCACCACGGCGTCGGCGACGCGCGCCGCATCCTCCCCGGGGTCGCCTTCGGCTGCCGCCTCCATGGCACGGGCCACCGCGCGCGCGATGCGCCCTGCATCGAAGGGCACCAGGCGCCCGTCGCGCTTCCTGATTGCCGTGAATTTGCTGCGCATGGGCTCCATCGTACGCGCTCCGCGGGCTCGGCCTGCGGCAAACGCGCAGGGCTTCGCCAGGATCGGCGCAAAACGAGGTGCAGCCGCTTCCGACGGCCACGCCGTCATGCCCCTCCCCGTTTCCAGCATAGACCATAGGCACGGTCCGGGGCCCACGCCGCTCAATTGAGCTGGATGCGCTCTCCCCAGGGCACAGCCGCCTTGCCTTTGACGAGCCAGATCACGGGATAGTGGGGCGCTTGCGCTGGAAACTCCCCTTCCGCATCGGTAAAGTAGAGGAGCGCATCGGGACGCCGATTCTGGCCCTCCACCCAGTCAAACACCGGCATGAAGGAGGTCCCGCCCCCGCCTCGCAACGTGCCGGGCAACCCCACCGATTCCCAGGACTCGAACACCCAGGGACCGGCTGCGTCGAGCTTGTCATCGCAGGCCAGGAGCGTGATGCGGGCATGAATCTGCCCCTTCAGCGCATCCACCTCGGCGAGGAATTCGCCCATTTCCGCCGCGCTCACCGAGCCGCTCGTGTCGATGGCAATCATGACATCCACCTGATGGCTGTGGAGGCTCGGCATCAGGGCATCGGACTCCCGGTGCGAGCGTCGCTGGAAACTGTAGTCGTTGCGCGCCGCCGTGGACAGGTAGCGGGCCAGCAACATGCGCCAGGGCACCTCGCCTTGGAGCAGCGCGTCCACGAGGCGCGCCCACGATTCGCCTAGGCGGCCGGCCTTGCGCGCCTGCTGCGCGGCCGACACCAAGTTTTGGCGCCACTTGCGGGCAAGCGCCTCCTGCTCTTCGGCGCGCAGCCCGGCGGGCTCCCGGTCGACGGCCGTCTGCGGCTCCCGCGCGGCGTCGCCCGCCGAACGCTCCGGCTGAGAGGACGGCTGCCCTTCGCTTCCCGTTCCCTGTCCCGACGGGGACTCGCTCGGGTCAGACTCGGAGGACGAGCCCTCCGGCTGCGCGCCCTTTCCAGACGAACTTTGCGGCGCGCCGTCGTCGCCCTGCGCATCGAACATGTGGCGGTCGAGCGTGTTTTCTTCAGCATCGTTGGCGATGAGCGGATAGATCTCTTCGGCCGTCAGCCCGGCATAGGCCTCGTTCGCCAGCACGCCAGGCGGCGCCTTCAGCCCCTCGCCCAGCAGCAACAGATTGACCGCGTGGTCGCAGGCCAGGTTCCAGCGGTGCCGCACCCGGTGATCGCGCCGCGCGAAATGACGCAAGGCGCAATGAAGCGCTTCGTGGGCCAGCACGAATTGGGTCTGGGGCAGGGTCAGGGAAGCGATGAACCCCGGGTTGTAGTAGAACGCGCGCGCGTCCGTACCGGTCGTCTCGCACCACGACGCCGGCGCGGGCGTCAAAGGCAAATGCATCACCAGGCTGCCGATGAACGGCTTTTCCAGGATCAGGCGCGTGCGCGCGGCGCTGAGCTTGGTCTCGATGTCGGACGGGTGACCGCTCGCCTGGGTCACGCAGGCTGCCCCATGGGAGACCATTTGAGGTCGTACAGCATGAGATCCGTAATGGTCGCCGCCCACTCCGCGAACTCCGGAACCGAGAAGAGCGGCTTGCCGATCGCCCGATGCATGTCGGTCACCAGCATGACACCCATCTCGCGCTGCGGAAATTGCTTGGCATAGCGCAGGATGTTGCCGAAGGTCGCGGCGGCCTCGGGACGATCCTTGGCGAGCACGGCGCGACGCACCAGCGCCGCCGCCACGCCATACTGAAGATCGATGCCCGCAGGAACCTGTGCACTGGCGCCGCGCAGAATCTCATCGATGTCGGGTAGCCCACTCATGTTGTCCAGGAAGGCCTTGAGCTCCGTGCCGGCCATCGGCCCCACGCAGGCCTGAAGCGCGTCTTGCAGGAGCGCGGGGGCCTCGCCGAATTTTCTTAAGGCGCGGTGGGCATACTCCCACGAGCGAGGGGACGGAAAGGCGACCGGGTTATGCGCCGGGTTGAAATCGAAGATCAGGTCAGGCCGGAAGCGCAGGAAGGCGATCACCCGCTCGTCAATCCCGGCGCCATGCGCCCAGGAAATCCAGTCCTCGAGGTTCGCCTCCACTTCGTAATGCGTGAAACGATTGGCGAGCGGCGCCGGCATCGCGTAAGTGACGCCACGGTCGCCTTGCCGATTGCCCGCGGCGAAGATCGCCCATCCGTCCGGGATGACGTATTCGCCCAGCCGGCGATCGAGAATCAATTGGTAGGCGGCCGCCGACACCGTCGGCGGCGCCGAGGTGATCTCGTCGAGGAACAGGATGCCTCGCTCCCCGTGGCGCCGCGCGCTGGGGAGCATGGCCGGTACCGACCACTCCACCAGTTCGCCGTTTCGAAAAGGGATTCCCCGCAAATCCGTGGGGTCCATCTGAGACAGCCGGATGTCGATGAGCGGAACACCGTGGCGCGCGGCCACCTGTGCAATGATCTGGGACTTGCCCACCCCAGGCGGGCCCCACAGCATGGCGGGCACGTGATGTCCCTCCGCGGCACTGGAAAATTCGCGATCGAGAATCGCCAAGACATGAGAAGGACGCATAATTCCGTTATATCGATGATAGGCTCAAAGGCTTTTCGTTGCACGGCCAACGGACGACCCCGGCGAGCGTCGGTCATCGCCAGGTGGCAAAGCGCGGCCACCGGTTGCGACAGGTTGCCGCCGGCTGTCGGCGCCCTGACGGCGCGCCAACGCGAATAGAAACCATTATAACGCGTTTCGCGGCGCCGCCAAGCGCGCGTACTGCCCGCGGTCGGACGTACAACGCGGCCTGCATCGCCAAGCGAGAGGATCGGCACGCGGTCCGGCCGCGGAAAAAAGGATCCCGCCCCCTCGCCGGTCGGCCTGCCACTCTCGGACATTCTAGCACCGGCACGCGATGCGGGCCTGCTTCCCGGTCGGGTCCTCCTCGGGTTGCACGCGGCCGCGCCGGCCTCTAGAATGCCTTGGCGGCAGGCCGAAATAGGCCGAGTGCTCCCGCAGGGGTGATGCTTGCGGAGCGCGCGCCACCGTCGACAACCCAACATGCCCACACCATGAACTATTGCAGCCACTGCGGCGCGCCCGTTCACCTCAAGATTCCGGCGGGAGACACGCTGCCCCGGTATGTTTGCGAGGCGTGTCACACCGTCCATTACCAGAACCCCAAGCTCATCGTCGGCTGCATTCCCGTCTGGCAAGACAGGATCCTCCTGTGCCGCCGCGCGATCGAACCGCGCCGAGGATTCTGGACGCTGCCGGCCGGCTTCATGGAAAACGGCGAGACCACGGGACAGGCGGCGAAGCGAGAAACCTACGAAGAAGCGCGGGCGGACGTCGAGATCGAGGCGCCGTTTGCCCTTTTCAACCTGCCGCATATCAGCCAGGTCTATCTCATGTTCCGCGCGCGCATGGTGCGCCCGGACTTCGCCCCCGGCGAGGAGAGCCTCGACGTGTCACTCTTCCGGGAAGCAGAAATCCCTTGGGAGACGATCGCGTTTCGCACCGTCCGCGACACCCTCGAGCGATACTTCACGGACCGGGCCGCCGGCCATTATCAATTCCACTTCGCCGACGTCGGCCCGTCCGACTTGAATGCAGCCCAGGCGCCTTCGGCGCGCGCCGCTCCCGCGAGTGGCGCAACGCCCTGAAGGCGGGGCGGGGGCCCGTCGCCCCCTTCGCGCTTAAGCGCTCGCCAGCGCGAGCATCAAGCCGTTCAAGCGTGCGACAAAGCCGGCCGGATCCTCCAGTTGCCCGCCTTCGCTCAGCAAGGCTTGGTCGAACAGCAGGTGGCTCCAATCGGAAAAGCGCGAGGCCCCCTCTTCCGCCTTGATCCTTGCCACGATCGGATGGTGCGGGTTGATCTCAAGGATGGGCTTGGTAGCGCTGACAGGCTGGCCCGCGGCCTTTAGCATGCGCTCAAGATTCGCGCCCATTTCATGCTGCTCCACCACGAGACAGGCCGGCGAGCTGGTGAGCCGATGCGTGATGCGCACCTCCTTCACCCGATCGCCCAAAGCCTCCTTGACTTTCGACACCAGATCCTTGAATTCGTCAGCCTCTTGCTGCTGCTCACTCTTTTCCTGCGCGTCTTCCAGGCTACCGAGATCGAGTTCGCCCTTCGCGACCGACTGCAGGGTCTTGCCCTCGAATTCGGTCAGATGGGACACCAGCCACTCGTCGACGCGATCGTGCAGGAGCAGGACCTCGATCCCTTTCTTCCGGAAGATCTCCAGATGCGGGCTATGCTTGGCCGCAGCAAAGCTATCCGCGCTCACGTAATAGATTTTTTCCTGCCCCTCCTTCATGCGCCCCACGTAATCGGCGAGCCCGACGTCCTCCTCCTCGACATCGGCCTGGGTCGAGGCGAAACGCAGCAGTTTGGCGATGCGCTCGCGGTTGGCGAAGTCCTCGCCAACACCTTCCTTGAGCACGCGCCCGAACTCGCGCCAGAACGTCTTGTACTTCTCCGGCTCCTTCTCGGCGAGGTCCTCGAGCATGCCCAACACCTTCTTCACGGAACCCGCGCGCAACGCGTCGATGTCCTTGCTGTGCTGAAGGATCTCCCGCGAGACGTTGAGCGGCAGGTCGTTCGAATCGATCACGCCACGCACGAAGCGCAAGTATGATGGCAGCAACTGCTCGGCATCATCCATGATGAACACGCGCCGCACATACAACTTGACCCCGTGCCGGTGCTCCCGGTCCCACAAGTCGAACGGCGCGCGCGACGGCACATACAGCAATTGCGTATAGTCCTGCTTGCCCTCCACCTTCGCGTGGACGAAAGCAAGCGGCGGCTCGAAGTCATGGGCGACGTGCTTGTAGAATTCGTGATACTGCTCGGCGCTGATCTCGCTCTTGGGACGCGCCCACAGCGCGGAAGCCTGATTGACGGTTTCTTCGTCGTCCTTGCCCTCCGCCTTCATCTTGATCGGCAGCGTGATGTGGTCGGAGTATTTGCGGATGATGCTCTTCAGGCGCCAATCGTTCACCAACTCGTCTTCGCCCTCGCGCAGGTGCAAGACGACATCGGTGCCGCGCGTGGCCTTGCTCACGGTCTCCAGGGTATAGTCCCCTTCCCCGCCCGACTCCCAGCGCACGCCGTGCTCGGGGGCGAGCCCCGCGCGCCGCGTCACCAGCGTGACCTTGTCGGCGACGATGAACGCGGAGTAGAAGCCCACGCCGAATTGGCCGATCAGATGGGCGTCCTTCGCCTGATCGCCGGTGAGGGACTGAAAGAATTCCCGGGTGCCGGACTTGGCGATGGTGCCGATGTTCTCGATCACTTCGTTCCTGGACATGCCGATGCCGTTGTCGGAGACGGTGATCGTGCGCGCCTCCTGATCGAAGGAGACCTTGATCGCGAGATCCGTCTCGCCCTCGTACAGGGCATCGTCCGATAATCCCTCAAAGCGCAGCTTGTCGGCGGCGTCCGACGCATTGGAAATCAATTCGCGCAGGAATATCTCCTTGTTGCTGTATAGGGAGTGGATCATCAGCTTGAGAAGATGCTGCACTTCGGCTTGAAAGCCGAGCGTTTCCTTTTGAGACTCAGCGGCCATGCTTTTCGACACTCCTTTTCAAACGCTGGATTGTTGGGAGAGACTCAAGGCTGTCCATATGGGGCCCTCCCCCCGAATTTCAAGGGCCCTGTCCGTCCTTCGACGCCCCGGCCGTCCCCGCGCCGCCCGGCCCGAAGGAGAGGACCATGGCGCGCGGGCCAGTTCGCCGTACAATTACAATTGCGGTAAACCGCCTCCCACTGCACCGCTCGCCCCGAGGTCCTGCCATGCCGACAGACAACACCAACCCGCAGCGGGCCGATGAGGCCCCGACACCCGTCGCACGGACGGTGCTCGCGATTGTCGAACGGCTGGCCCAGGAGATGCACCCCGGGCCAGGCCGCGCCCACCCGACGCTCGATAGCGACCTCGAACGCGACCTCGGATTGGACAGTCTCGGTCGAGTCGAGCTGCTGCTGCGCGTCGGGCGCGCCCTCCAAACCGACATCCCGGAACAGGCGCTCGCGACCGTCGAAACGGTACGCGACCTGGTGCGGGCCGCCGGCGCGGGTGCCTCTCTCGCGTCCCCGCCCGCGGCGGCAATGGAACCCGGCCCTGGGGCGCACGAAACGGTGGCGCTTCCCCACCGCGCGCGCACCCTGAACGATATCCTCCTGTGGCATGCCCGGCACCACCCCGCCCGCATTCACATCGTCTGGCTGGACGGGCAGCGCGCGCTGGAAATCACCTACGGGGAACTGCTCGACGGCGCTCGCGGCGTCGCCGCCGGCCTGCTGGCGGACGGCTTGCGGCCGGGGCAGTCGGTCGCGCTCATGCTGCCGACCGGCCCGGATTATTTTTACAGCTTCTTCGGCGTGCTGCTGGCCGGAGGGATCCCGGTGCCCATCTATCCGCCCGGTCGTCCCTCGCAACTCGAGGACCATCTGCGCCGCCATGCCGGTATTCTCGGCAACGCGCTGGCCGTCGCACTGATCACCGTCCCCGAGGCAAGCCGCGCCAGCACGTTCCTTCAGGCGAAGGTCGACACGCTCTCCCGCGTCACGACCGTGGCGCAGCTTGCAGCGGGCACGCCGCCGTCCGTCTGGCCCGAACCCAGGCCCGGGGATACGGCATTGCTCCAATATACCTCCGGCAGCACCGGCAACCCGAAAGGCGTCATCCTCTCGCATGACAATCTGCTGGCCAACATCCGGGCCATGGGGCAGGCCATCCAGGCCGGCCCCCACGACACCTTCGTGAGCTGGCTGCCCTTGTACCACGACATGGGACTGATCGGCGCTTGGCTGGGCAGCCTCTACCATGCGTGCCGGCTCGTCATCATGTCGCCGCTCGCGTTTCTCGCCCGTCCATCCCGCTGGCTGTGGGCCATTCACCACCATCGCGGCACCTTGTCGGCCGCCCCCAATTTCGCGTACGAACTGTGTTGCAGCAAGATCGAGGCGCGGGAACTGGCAGGACTCGACCTCGGTTCCTGGCGCAGGGCCTTCAATGGGGCCGAGCCGATCGGCGCCCCCACCCTGCGGGCCTTCACGGCGCGCTATGCGCCCTACGGCTTTCGCGAAAGCACGATGACCCCGGTCTATGGATTGGCGGAATGCTCCGTAGGGCTCGCCTTTCCGCCGCTCGAGCGCACGCCGCCCATCGATCGGGTCGACCGCGATGCGTTCGCGCGCTCCGGGCGCGCCGTTCAGGCCACGCCAAAGACCGCCCACGTCGCCGAATATGTCGCCTGCGGCAGGCCCTTGCGCGGCCATGAGATCCGCATCGTGGACGAACAAGGCCGCGTGCGGGAGGAGCGCGCCGAAGGCCGCCTGCAGTTCAAGGGCCCCTCCGCCACGGCCGGGTATTTTCGCAATCCCGACGCCACGCGCGCGCTTTTTGACGGCGATTGGCGCGAGTCCGGGGATCTCGCCTACCGCGCGGACGGAGACATCTACATCACGGGGCGAATCAAGGAAATCATTATCCGCGGCGGACGCAATCTCTATCCGTATGAGCTCGAACAGGCCGTGGGAAGCCTCCCGGGGATCCGCAAGGGATGCGTAGCCGTGTTCGGCAGTCCTGATCCAAGGAGCGGGACGGAGCGCCTCGTCGTCCTCGCCGAGACCCGCGAACCCGCAAGCGCGCAAGAAGCGTTGCGCGCGCGCATCAACGCCTTGGGCCTCGAGCTGATCGGCAGCGCACCCGACGACATCGTCCTGGCGCCGCCCTATACCATCCTCAAGACTTCCAGCGGCAAAATCCGCCGCGCGGCCACCCGCGAAATCTACGAGCGGCACCAGGTCGGCAAATCCCGGGCGCTCGGACGGCAACGCCTCCGACTGACCCTGTCGGGCGCCCTGTCACGCTTGCGCCGGCGCGGCCAGCGCGCCATCGACGGCGCATACGGCGTCTATGCCCATGCGCTTTTCTGGCTCATCGCCCCCCTCACCTGGTTTGCCGTCGTCGCGACCGCAAACCCGCGCCGCGGCTTCCGGCATGCCCGCACCGGTGCACGAATCCTGTTGCGGGCGTGCGCCGTTCCGTTTGCGGTCCACGGGCAGGAGAACTTGCCGGAAGGTCCTTGCATCCTTGTCATCAACCACCAAAGCTATCTCGACGGCGTGATCCTGGTCGCCGCGTTGCCGCGCCCGTTCAGCGTGGTCGCCAAGCGCGAACTTGCCCGCCAGTGGATTGCGGGCAACTTCCTGCGACACCTCGGCGCTTCGTTCGTCGATCGCAGCGCACCGCGCCGAGGCGCCAGGGATGTGTCCGACATGGGCGAACGGCTGCGCCGAGGCGAGCCGCTCGCCTTCTTTCCGGAAGGGACCTTTCGGGCCGATTCGGGCCTGCTGTCCTTCCGCATGGGCGCCTTTGTCATCGCAGCCGAAAACGCCGCTCCGGTCGTGCCGGTCGGCATCCGGGGAACGCGGTGGGTGCTTCCGGACGGGCGCTGGCTCCCCCGCCGGGGACGCATCGGCGTGTTCTTCGGGGCCCCATTGTCCCCGGCCGGCGCAACGTTCGCGGAGGCGATCAAACTGCGCGACGCCGCCCGGCACGAGGTCCTCCGTCTGTCGGGCGAATCCGATCTCGGCCAGGACGCGCCCCTGCCGGGCGAGACACCCGCCTGATGCGCGTCCTCAGGCGAGGCGGGTCCACTTGCGCGTCAATTGGCGCTTCCCGGCCCAAAGCCTGCTAAAATACCGCCTTAGCCCGCAACCCCCGGGCCCGCAGGAAGCGAAAGCCTGCGCCCGCCGTCCGGCTTGAAATCAAGCGTGAGCACCCCGACTTGAAGCCGTTCAACGGGCCCGTTTTGAACCGCACACCGCAGGAAACACCACCCTTGATCTCAACCAGCAACATCACCATGCAATTTGGCGCCAAGCCGCTTTTCGAAAACGTCTCCGTCAAGTTCGGCGAAGGCAACCGCTACGGCCTCATCGGCGCCAACGGTTGCGGCAAGTCGACGTTCATGAAGATCCTGGGGGGGGAGCTTGAAGCGACGGCCGGGAGCGTCGTCATCGAACCCGGGGTGCGGCTTGGCAAATTGCGCCAGGACCAGTTCGCGTTCGAAGGCGTACGGGTCCTGGATGTGGTGATGATGGGGCATGGCGAAATGTGGCGCGTCAAGGAGGACAAGGACGCGATCTACGCCAACCCCGAGGCGAGCGAGGAAGACTATATGCACGCCGCGGAGCTCGAAGCGCGCTTCGCCGAGCTGGACGGCTACACCGCAGAAGCACGCGCCGGGGAGCTGTTGCTCGGCGTGGGGATTGCGGCCGACAAGCACGACGGCCCCATGAGCGCCGTCGCCCCGGGCTGGAAACTGCGCGTGCTGCTCGCCCAGGTCCTCTTTTCCGACCCTGACGTGATGCTGCTGGACGAGCCCACCAACAACCTCGACATCAATACGATCCGATGGCTCGAGAGCGTGCTCAATGGGCGCAACAGCACCATGATCATCATCTCCCACGATCGCCATTTCCTGAACAGCGTGTGCACCCACATGGCGGATCTCGACTACGGCGCGCTGAGGATCTACCCTGGGAGCTACGACGAGTATATGGTCGCCGCGACGCAGGCCCGGGAACGGGCCCTCTCGGCCAACGCCAAGGCCAAGGAGCGCATCGCCGAGCTCGAGGAATTCGTGCGCCGCTTTGCCGCCAACAAGTCCAAGGCGCGGCAGGCGACCTCGCGCGCCCGCCAGATCGAGAAGATCAAGGTGGACGACATCAAGCCCTCGAGCCGCCAGTACCCCTTCATCCGCTTCGAGATGGACGACAAGGAGAAATTGCATCGCTTGGCACTGGAGACCGAGAATCTTGAGAACGGGTACGGCTCGCCTCTTTTCTCTGGCGTTAACCTCGTCATCGAGGCGGGTGAGCGGGTCGCCATCATCGGCGAAAACGGCGTGGGAAAAACCACGCTGCTGCGCACACTCATCGGCGAGATGGCGCCCACTCAGGGCGAAGTGCGCTGGGCGGAACGCGCGCGTCCCGGCTATTTCGCGCAGGATCACGCCGCCGACTTCGAGGCCGAGCTCACGCTATTCGACTGGCTCAAGCAGTGGACCCGCGAGGGCGACGATGACCAAGTCGTGCGCGGCACGCTCGGCCGACTTCTGTTTTCGGGGGACGACGCCAAGAAGAAGGTTCAGGTCCTCTCCGGGGGGGAGCAAGGACGCATGCTGTTCGGCAAGCTCATCCTCGCGCGCCCGAACGTGCTGGTGATGGACGAGCCGACCAACCACCTGGACATGGAATCCATCGAAGCGCTCAACATGGCGCTCGAGAAATTCAAGGGCACCCTGATCTTCGTCAGCCACGACCGGGAGTTCGTGTCCTCGCTAGCCACCCGGATCATCGACCTGCGGCCGGGCGCCGTGGTCAACTATCCAGGCTCCTATGAGGAGTATCTGGCTTCGCAAGGCATCCAGTAGGGCCTCATGATCGCCCTTCGTGAGCTGACGCTGGCGCGCGGCGAGCGCGTCTTGCTCGAGTCCGCGAGCCTCACCCTCCATCGCGGCCAGCGGGTCGGGATCGTGGGTGGCAATGGCGCCGGGAAATCGAGCCTGTTCGCGCTGCTGCGCGGCGAACTGCAGGCCGATGCAGGCGCTCTAGACCTTCCGCCGCGGCTGGCCATCGCCCACGTCGCCCAGGAGACGCCCGCCGCCCCATGCTCCGGCGTGGATTACGTACTCGACGGCGATGTCGAGCTGCGCGACATTGAGCGACAAATCGCGCACGCCGAGGGGAACGGCGCCGAACTGGCTGAACTCTATGCCCAACTCGATGCGATCGAGGGTTTCACGGCGCGGGCGCGCGTCGGGCAACTGCTGAGCGGCCTGGGGTTCTCGCCGGAACAGGCGGCTCAACCCGTCAGTTCGCTGTCCGGCGGCTGGCGCATGCGCCTCAACCTGGCGCGCGCATTGATGGCCCGCTGCGACCTCCTGCTCCTAGACGAGCCGACCAACCACCTCGATCTGGAGGCCGTCGTGTGGCTGGAACAGTGGCTCGCGAGCTACCGGGGAACGCTGCTCCTGATCTCGCACGACCGCGATTTCCTTGACGCCACGGTCACCGCGATCTGTCATTTACATGACCGGTCGCTGCGGCTTTATACGGGCAACTATGCCGCTTTCGAGCGGGCCCGCTCGGCCGAGCTGTGCGCGAGCCAGGCCGCCTATGAGAAGCAGCAGCGCGAAAGAATGCGCCTGCAAGGCTTCATCGACCGCTTTCGGGCGAAGGCCACCAAGGCGCGCCAAGCCCAAAGCCGCATGAAGGCTCTGGAGCGCATGGCGCTGGTGGGCGCCGTGCACGCCGATTCGGAATTCAGCTTCTCGTTCGAAGAGCCCGGGCCTGCCTCGAATCCCTTGCTGACGCTCGAGCAGGTGAACGCGGGCTTCGAGGACGGGGAGCCGGTCCTGCGCGATATCAATCTGACGATCGAGCAAGGCATGCGCGTGGGGCTGCTGGGGCAAAACGGTGCCGGCAAGTCCACGCTGGTCAAGACCCTGGCCGGGGTCCTTGCGCCTTTGGGCGGACACCGGCAGGAAGCAAAGGGCCTGAAGGTCGGCTATTTCGCGCAGCATCAGTTCGAGCGCCTACGCGACGACGAGAGCGCTCTGGCACACCTCTTGCGCGCCGAGCCCGACACGCGGGAGCAGGCGCTGCGCACCTATCTGGGCGGATTCGGCTTCGCGGCGGAGGCGGCGCTCAAGCCCGTGGGCCTGATGTCCGGCGGAGAAAAATCGCGGCTCCTGCTCGCGTTGCTGGTGCGGGAACGTCCCCATCTCCTGCTGCTCGACGAGCCGACGAACCATCTCGACCTCGCCATGCGCCAAGCCTTGAGTGTCGCGCTGCAGGCATATTCCGGCGCACTCGTGGTGGTCTCCCATGACCGGCATCTGCTACGCGCGACCGCAGATCATCTTCTCTGGGTGGCGGACGGTCGGGCGCGCTGGTTCAGTGGCGACCTCGACGACTACCGAGACGCGCTCGCCCAACGCGCCGAAGAGCGTCCGGCACCTGCGCTCGCCGAAGCCGCGCAGGCGGACCGGAAACGCCAGAAACGGCAGGAAGCGGAGGAACGCAACCGCAGGTCCCAGGAAAGACGCCCGCTCGAAGCGCGCGTTCAACGGCTGGAGCGCGAAATGGCGCAACTCCACGACGAGCACAGCGCGATCGAGGCACGGCTCGCCGATGAGGCGACCTACCGGGAAGAAGCGAAATCCCATCTCCAGGCCATCCTGGTGCGTCGCGGGAACGTGCTTGCCCGCCTGGCGGCCCTTGAGGACGACTGGCTTTCGGCGACCGAAGCCCTTGACGCGCTCGCCCAAGCCGCGCCGCTGCGATGAAGGCTCCCGCAGACCGATGACGGCCATAGCACAGGACATGCCCGCGAAGGCACGCGCATGTCCCGGAAAATGCCGCGCCGACGCGATCGTCGCCGGCAGCGCCTGCGCGCAGCCCCTTCCGCCAGGGCGGGAGACCCAGGGGCCGAGACGCGCCCGTGGCGGCGGACACGCGCGAGGCGCCCCCCCCCCGCAAACCGCCCGCCAAGCGCCTGGACGCCCTCAGTGGCGACGGCATAGCCCGTAGCCGTCGTCCCAGCCGGTGTGATACTCCGGGTCGCTCTTGAAGCGCCTGCGATCCTTGCGATAGCGCCCCGATTGGGCGCTATCGCAGCCATCCCGATAACCCGCCTTGTACGCCGGCGGGAAGCCTTCGAGATTGATCCTCGTGGGCGCATAGCGCGGCTGCGGCGGCGGCGTACAGGCGCTTAGCACGCCCACAGCAATCATCAGCGCGAGGAGCGTCTTCATGGGGCCTCCGTGGGGGAAATAGCCGCGGCAACGAACGCGGCGATGCGTTCAAGCGCCTTTTGCACAGCCACGTTGGCCGCCGCGACGCCACCGTATGGGGTGGCGCTGGAAGCAGCCACGGTCTCGTCAAACGTCCGGTTCGCGAGCAGTCGCCCGGTGTGCAGATTGACGAGCGTCGCGCGAATGGCGAGGCGCACGCCGCTCGGGCGGGTGGTAAAGTCCTGCTCCAATCGCTCGAGCCGGGTATCGAGCCTGAAATTCGCGGCCGCCGCCGTGGGTAGGCGCACCGCACGCAACCGGCCGGTCGCGTCGAGCGCCTTGACGAGGAGAGGCGCAATCATCTGGGCCGGCGGAGCGATCCACTCGTTCTTCGCGAAATAATCGAGTTCATAGGCGTGCGCGGTGTACGCCATATTCGTCGTATCGAAACCCGCATCCGCCTGGGGCTCGCTCACGAGCACGGTCGCGCGCTGCGTCTGCCGCGACGCCGCAGGGAAATGGGCCGACAGCAGATAGGTCGTGACGCGATAGGTCCTTTGCGCCTGAAACGGACTGCACGCCGCAAGCAGGACGCTCGCCCCCAGGACCGCCTGGAGGGAACGCCATCGGATCGTCTTTCGCTTAGATTCTGTTCTCACGATCTATTCTCCTGGGCCCAGGGGACGGCGCGGCGCTCCCAGCAGGAGCGCATTCGGGTTGCGTTGAAGCTCGTCCGACAAGCGGCGCAACGAATCGCTGAGCTGCTGGATGTTGACCAGCGCGCGCCCCACCTCGGGCAAGGTCTGATTCAAATTCCGCGCCGCCCCGTGGGTGGCGGCGGCGGCATTGGACACTCGCACCGCCATCCGATTCACCTGATCGGCCGCCTGTCCGATGCGGCTCACCAGTTGCGGCAGCTCGCGGCTCATCCGCGCGGTATTGCGCAGTGTCTGTGCGCCATTGGAAAGGCTGCTGTCGATATCGCCGGTATGCTGCGCCAGCGCGTGGGCCACGATGGCCAAGTCGTGCAGGCTCGACTTCAGGGCCTGCCGGTTTTGCGGCCCCAGGACCGTGTTGATGTCACCGACGGCCACATTCACGGCGGCCAGCAGCCCGCGCACGGACTGCTCAAGCGTCGCAAAAACCGAGGGCACACTGCGAATCACGGGGTAAGGCTGCCCCGGCTTGGGCCTGAGCATCGGCGCCGCGGCTGTCCCCCCGCTCAGCTCGACGTAGGCAAGCCCGGTCAGTCCCTGCGTCCTCAGGGAGGCGACGGTATCCGTCTTCACCGGCGTTCCCCGATCGAGATCGAGCAGGAGATACACCCGTTGGGGATCCTGCCGGTCCAAGCCGATGCGCTCGACGAGGCCCACGCTCACGCCATGGTACTTCACCGGCGCGTTGACGTTCAGCCCGGAGACCGATTCGGTCGTATACACCATATAGGGTTCGTACACCTGGCCGTAGCGCTTGCCCGAGACGAGCCAGAGCCCCCCCACAACCAGCATGGCGCCCAAGATGACGACAAACAGCCCGACTACGGCGTAGTTGACTTTCGTTTCCATGCTTGCTCCCACGCGGCGCGACCGCGCGGCCCATAAAAATACTCTCGGATCAGCGGGTGCTCGGCCCGCGAAAGTTCTTCCATCGTGCCGATGCCCAACGCGCGATTCTCCCCCAGAACGGCGATGCGATCGGCCACCTGCCATAACAGGTCGAGGTCGTGCGTCACCATCACGATGGTCAGGCCCAGCGCGTGCTGCAAGTCCCGCACCAGCGCATCGAATCCTGCCGCGCTCAAAGGATCGAGCCCTGCCGTCGGTTCGTCCAGGAACAGCAGGCTCGGATCGAGGGCCAGCGCCCGCGCGAGTGCGGCACGCTTGCGCATGCCGCCGCTCAATTCATTGGGGAACTTGTCGGCGGCGCTGGCCGGCAAGCCGGCCAGGCCGATCTTGATGCGCGCCAACTCGTCGATCACGCGATCCTTGAGCCGCGTGTGTTCGCGCAAGGGCATGCCGACATTCTCAGCCACCGTGAGGGAGGTGAACAACGCGCCGCGCTCGAACATGACTCCCATGCTTCGTCGCAGCGGTAGGCTCTCGTCGTCGCTCAGGCCCACCACCTCGCGGCCAAGCACGCGGATCGATCCCGACGTGGGCCGCTGCAGCATGATGATCTCCCGCAGCAGCGTCGATTTGCCGCAGCCGCTCGCGCCCGCCAACGCGAAAACCTCGCCGCGCCGGACCGCCAGACTGATCCCGTCGTGCACGACCTGCGCGCCGAAGCGCGTATGGACGTCGCGAAGTTCGATGGCGGGTGCCGGCGGCATGGCGCCTCAGATGCCCAGCAGGTTGAAAAGCACCGAGAACAAGGCGTCTGCGACAATCACCAGGAAGATCGACTGAACGACGCTCACGGTGGTCTGTCGCCCTACGCTGTCGGCGCCGCCAGTGGCCTGGAAACCCTGAAAGCAGCCGATGACGGCAATGATTTCCGCGAAGACGGGCGCCTTGCCGACCCCTATCACATACGACCCCACGGTCAGTGCATTGCGCAGGCGATCCAGAAAGGCCGCGAAGCCCACACCCAGCGAGGCCTTGGCGAGGACCATCCCGCCCAGCACCCCGAGCGCGTCGGCATAGACGGTCAGCAGCGGAAGCGCAATGGCGAGGGCAATCAGTTTCGGCAGCACCAGAAGCTCCATGGGCGAGACCCCGATCGTACGCAGCGCATCGATCTCCTCCGTCACTTTCATGGTGCCGATCTGTGCGGCATAGGCTGAACCCGAACGTCCTGCGACAATCACGGCGGTCAGCAACGGGGCAAGCTCCCGAAGCATGGAGAGCCCGACCAGATCTGCCACGAAGATGTTGGCCCCATAGCGGCGCAGCTGACTGGCCCCCTGATAGGCAATCACGACCCCCATCAGAAAGGACAGCAAGCCGGTGATCGCCAGGGCATTGAACCCAGCCGTCTGGAGATTATGGAGGACCGCCCGCCAGCGAATCCTGGCCGGCCGCGCGAGGGAGCGCGCCAACACCGTCGAGGCCTCGCCAATGAAGGCCAGAATGTCCGTCGTCTGCCCCCGCCACGCCCAGACGCGCCGGCCTATGGCCTCAAGGGCGCTCGGCCTGGGAGAGGCGACGGGCGGCGGCACCGGCGCGAGCAGGGCACGATGTGCCCTGACGATTTCCAACAGGCGCGCATGTTCCGGCCGGAAGGCATCGAACTCGACCCGGCGGCCGCGTTCCTCGATCCCCCGGATGAGGCGATCGATCAGCCATGCACCGGCGGTATCCAGATCACTCAGTCGCTGCCCCTGCAGCCGGATGACAGGTGCGCTAGGCCACTCCATGGCGTCCACCGCCGCTTGGAGAAGCGGCAGCGCGTTCAGCGTCCAGGCACCCGCAATCTCGATCTCCGGAGAGCCGGCGGCACCATGGAGCGGAGGTGTAGGCTCGGACATAGGGACTATCGGGCCGCCATCGCCGGGCCGTGGCTAACAGGATTCCCTCCCAACCGCCACCGCCGGTGCGCGTGTCTCCTGAGGGCATGGGGCACTCTGACCATCCTCGAACCTGAATCCTTCCCTATAGGCATGCTAAGACGCGCCCACCGCCATGCGCGCCACGATCCTGGCGGTGGCGGCGTCATAGAAGGCGTGGGGCATGAACGGCGTCTCGTGCGAGATGCCCAGCTGCCCGGTGACGTCCACCGCGATCATGCCGACGTCTTTGCCGAGTTCCCGCACAATGCGCCCGAGCACCCCCCGCACCGCCTGGCTCGCGTGCATCCCCTGGCCAACCGCATCACAGACGGATTTGGTCGCGAGCGAGCGCAGCAGCAGTTCTCCCTGCCCGGTCGCGGAGGCCGCGCCGGTCGGCGTCGCATAGTTGCCGGCGCCGGGGATCGGCGTATCCCCGACCCGCCCGGGCAACTTCAGCGCAATGCCCCCCGTCGAGGTGGCCGCCGCCAGCCCCTGCTTTTCGTCGAGCGCGACCGCGCCCACCGTCCCCGGCGCCAGGTCGACATAGGGGCGCAGCCAGTCGTAATGCGCCTGGCCTTCCCTAGGCTTTTCGTGCAGCAGCGCATTGCGCCTTCTATGGTACTCCGCGCGCCGCTCCGGCGTGACCGGATCATACTCGGCGAACCCCTTCGCTCGTGCGAAGCGCAACGCGCCCTCCCCGCACAAAAGCACGTGGTGCGTGTCTTCCATCACCTTGCGTGCGACCAGCACGGGGTTCTTCACGCTCACCAGGCCGCCCACATTTCCCGTCCGAAGGCCCTCGCCGACCATCACGCCGGCGTCCAGTTCCGCCCGCCCCTCCAGGTTGAGCACACACCCCGTTCCCGCGTTGAACGTCGGGTCATCTTCCAACTCGACGACGGCCGCCACCACCGCATCCAACGCCGAGCCCCCCGCCTCCAGGATCCGGCGACCGACATCCGCCGCGGCGGTGACGCCGGCCAACGCGGCGCCCGCCGTCGCCCGCCGCCACACGCCCGCCCCGCCATGCACGGCAATCGCAAACATCGAGCCTCCTTTGTTCCTTCAAGTGTCCGAATTATAGGCACTATAGGTGAGGTTGCTCGCGCCGACGGTCTTGACCGCCGGGGCAGAAAACCGGCACGGACCGCGAGAAGGCGCCGGATGCGCGCCGCACAGCCGCTCAATGCGCGTCATGACCGGGCAATCCGTGCTCCGTGATCTGGCTCGCATGGACCTCAGGCTGCACGGCTTCGCGCCAGAGCATCATGAAGAGGATCATGAGGACAGGGCCCAGGAAAAGCCCGACCAGTCCGATCGTCTCGATGCCGCCCAGGATGCCGAACAGGACGGCCAGGAACGGCAGCCGCGTCGCGTTGCCGATCAGGATCGGGCGCACGAAGTGGTCGGCTACGGCCAGCACGAGCAGCCCCACGCTCAGCACCAGAATCGCCGATTCGATCCGGCCCTCAGCGGCGAGGAACAGGGAAACGGCACCGAAGACGAGCGGCGCGCCAAAGGGAATGATGGCGAGAACCGCCGTGACGGCGCCCAACAGCGCGGGCGAGTCGGTCCCGGCAAGGGCATAGGCCACCCCGATCAGCACGCCTTCGCCGATGCCGACAAACACCAAGCCATTGACGGTCGCGCGGACCCCGCTCGGCACGCTGATCGCATAGGATTGCCAGCGCGGCTCGAGCCACCGGCTTCCCAGGGCGTGGATTTGCGCGGTCAGCCGAGAACCATCCTTGTACAGAAAAAATAACGTCAGGACGGAAAACCCAAAACCCACGAGCCGATGCATGAGCTGGAAGCCGGCGTGCCGCAGCAGGACACTGAAGGAACCAATCTTGCCCAGCGCCAATACATGCATGAAGGTCGCGACGCCGTTGGGCTTCGCAAGCGTTTCGTTCCACTGCATCAGAAGCCAGTATCCGACCACAGGCAGGCTGCCTAGCCACGGGGGCGCCACCCAGCCCGTCGTATTCACCTCGGACAAAAAACGCGCCGCCGCCTGCAGCTCCGAACCAAGCACGACGGCAAGCCAGATGAGCGGAAGGCCGATCAGACAAGCGACGCCGACGGTAGAGACGGCAGCGGCCCACAAGTCATTGCCCCCCAAGGCCGAGCGGATCCGCACATAGGTGGGCCACGTGGCGATCGCCAGCACTGCCGCCCACGCCATCGGCAGCAGAAACCCGCGGACGACGAGCGCGCTGGCCGCCAGGATGGCGAGCGCAATCACCTCATTGATGATCATGCGTCGGCGAGTGTCGGACATCTGCGCAAGGCTTGCCAATAAACGGCCACCATGATGACAACTCAACTCCCCGCCGTCAACGGATTTCGACCGTGGCTCGCGCTCAGGAACGTCGGCGCCCTATGTGAACGCCGGGCCGGGGCGCGAGGCGGAGGCGATCTGAACCTCCCCATGGCTAAAGCCAGGGGGTTCTAAAGGCATGCATGCGAGGGGCGCTCGGACTCTCGGCTTTACGGCCTACAACATCCCGATTGAGACCCCGCACAAACCTTTTCTTACGCGCGATCGACTCTGACGGTATAGCCACCGTGGGGTTGCCCTTGGGCAATCCGCTTGTCGAGGTGGCGCAGCCGGTATCGGCATTCCAGCGGATGCCGGCGACGTTGTTCTTGCCTTCGAGCGAATGCAATGGGCGGTTCCGGCCTTTGAAGCGCGGACGGCCGCGAGCGCCAAAGACACACTCGGAGACGGCTTTCCAGACGCGTGTTCCGATCTTCTGGGTTTCGTGGGCGCCGAGACGATCGGCAAACCCGGCGGCGTTCTTGTGCGTCGTAGCGACCGAGTGCAGGGCATACTCGCTGAAGCCGAAGCAGGTGTTGCAGTCCTTGAATGCCTGATTGCGCGCCTTGCCCTTGGGAGCCGACCTGGCCACCTGCCACGCCTTCGACTGGCGCATCAGACCCAATCGCTTCAGTGCCTCATCGAGCACGGCGTTGTAGAGCCGCCGTCCGGCTTCGAGGCGGCCCTGTATGACCCTCTCCGCCGTCGGCTGTACCACCAGCGGCAGTTCGAGGATAAAGGATGGCGATTGTGCTTTAGGCATTGGACGTGTTTCTGTCGTTCGATGTACTGTTTGATCACTTCCAGCGGTATCCGTAGATCAACCAAAACCATTCGCTCACCCCAGGTCTGAAGCCAGGGGCTTGCGCTCATACTTGGTCACATCGGAATTCGCGGCCCGGTGGATGGCTCGACCGAGCAGCTCGGCGAAACCGGCCCCGCCAGTGAGACGCGGCAGGCACTATCACAACACGTCTTTGGACACGCCGGCCCGTTCCAGGAGACGCCCCAGCTTGCCCAAAGCTTCCTCCTGAATTTGCCGCACCCGCTCCCGCGTCAGCGCCAGCTTGTCTGCCAGGTCGTCCAACGTCGTGATCTCCTGGCCATTGAGGCCGAAGCGGCGCTCGATGATCCAGCACTCCCTTTCGCTCAGCCCCTTGAGAGATTCCTGCACTCGCTGGCCGCACTCGGCCGCCTGCAGCGCTTCGTCCGGCGTCGGCATGGTCTCGTCCGGAATCGCTTCGCCGACCGTAAGCCCCGGATCAATATCGAGCGGCGCGTCCAATGACACGACTCGTTCGTTGAAGGTCAGCAGCTTGCGCACCTCTTCGGGATGCCTCTGCACCAGATGGGCGACATCGTCGGCCGTGGGATCGCGCATCCCCTGCGCCTCTAGATGCCGAAAGGCGCGCAGACAGGTGTTGAGCTCTTTGACCAGATGCACTGGCAGACGGATGGTGCGTGACTGGTTCATGATGGCGCGCTCGATGTTCTGCCGGATCCACCATGTCGAATAAGTGGAAAAGCGAAAGCCGCGCTCCGGATCGAATTTTTCGAGCGCATGAATGAGGCCGAGGTTGCCCTCCTCGATCAGGTCGAGTAGCGGCAGGCCGCGATGCGCGTAATGCTTGGCGATATGGACCACCAGGCGAAGATTGTGCGCAATCATCTTCTGGCGCGCGGCAAAATCGCCTTTTCTGACAAGCCGCGCGAGCGCATATTCTTCGCTTGCCGTCAGGAGTTGGTTGCGGCGGATTTCCGCCAGATAAAGCTGCGTAATATCCGCTCCGGCATCGCCGGCATGTTCGTCCTCCCGCAGCGGAATGCCCCAAAGCGGTGCGGCCGATTCATCATCCGCTGGCCCTTTCGCGTCCTCCAGAGAACACTCTCGCACCATGTTGTTTTGGCCTCCAGATTTGCGACGCCATCCATTGATTGGCTGATGCTATGCACAAGACAATGCTGCGGGCGGCGACGGGCCCGCGTGCAAATGAGGGACGATCGTGCAATCCCTCTGGTGCGGCAAAAGACGCGCTTTTTAGGACGGACGCGTGACCCCAGCCATTATCGCTGGCGGGCACGCCTGGGCGGGCTCACGTTCCGCGTACGCTGCCTCTGGAAACTCCCGGCCGCCGCCCCTGATCGGGACCCTTCGCAGCATCGGTCGCGGCGATCCTTTGATCCGGCACCTACCCTGAACCTCCCCATGGCTAAAGCCAGGAGGTTCTAAAGGCATGCATGCGAGGGGCGTCCGGGCTCTCGGGGTTTATCCCTACAGCATTCCGGTGGAGGCCTCGCACAAACCTTTTCTTACGCGCGATCGACTCTGACGGTATAGCAACCGTGGGATTACCATTAGACGTGTTTCTGTTGTTCGATGTACTGTTTGATCACTTCCAGCGGTATCAGCATATCAGCCAAAACCATTCGCTCACCCCATGTCTGAAGCCAGGGGCTTGCGCTCATACTTGGTCAAACCGACCTCGGCGAGCCCATCTCCCAGCGATTCTTTTCCTCGCGACAAAAAACGGTCCTCAATTTCGTTGACATTGCTCGCCATCGGTGAAATTTTTCTCGCGAACACCTGAAGACATGTGTGCCCCGGACCGACGACCATCGCGCGTCTTCCCGGGACATTCCATTGCAAGGAAACACTCACGCCCCATCCTAAACTCAATCTAATCCAACGAAGACCGCGCATGGAAGTGAGCGCCTGCCGACTTTTTCCGTTTCCATCCTAAATTATGTGTCGATTATCGCGCAGCCAGGATGGCGATGCCAGTTACAACGATTTACTAATTAGTACATAAGTAGGCCGACATAGGGGCTCAATCTTAGGCCGTAATATAGCGCACATGGACGTCATTGAAAAACGCGCAAATGAGCGCCGGCATTTTCTGCAGGGAGCGCATGAAA
>JAJYKK010000094.1 GCA_021788645.1 Pseudomonadota bacterium | reverse complement strand
GCTGGATTAAGGCCCTGACCAAGTTCGGCTTCATTGCCCCAGCGCTCTAAGCGGCAGCTCGCGCAAAAACATGATCTTTGCTGGTCAGGCCCTCGCTCGCCCTGGGCATGGTCTCTTTCACGCTAAGAAGGGGAATGCGCGGACACTTGTTCACGGGCACCCAGGACTCTGGTAGGGCGCGCGCCGGCCGACCTGGTTCAGATGGCTGACCCTGGGGCGCGTGGACAGGGGCGAGGAGAACCGGCGCGGATCCGGACTTTATCGCCCAGAACGCGTCTCTGTCTTGCGTCTCCGTGGGCCAGGGACCGTGGGGCATGGCGCCATGGAGCGGGCGGTGCACACTGGGCGCTCTGGGGCTGTCCGCTCATCAACAGGGCATGCTCGCCCAGAGCGTGGGCCACGCTGCATCGTCGACGAGCCGCCTTCTCAGGATGGCGATTCGGCAAAGATTTCACTGAAGAAGCATTTCATGTGCTCCCAGGAGCGCCGGTCTGCATCGGCGTTATAGGCGGCTCCCCGGGTGGGATCGTTGCCCGCGTCGGGGTTGGTGAAGGAATGCACCGCCTTGGCGTATTTTACGAGTTGCCAATCGACCTTCCCGCCGCGCATTTCCTCTTCAAACTGAGCGACCTGCGCCGGCGGCACCCAGGGGTCGTCCGCCCCATGCAGCGCCAAGACCTTGGCGCGGATATTTGCTGCGTCTTGCGGCGTAGGCGTGTCGAGCGCACCATGAAAGCTGACCACGCCCTTCAGGTCCGCCCCGGAGCGCGCCAACTCAAGGGCGGCCATCCCCCCGAAGCAATAGCCAATGGCCGCGATCCGGGCTGGATCTACATTTTCCTGGCGGCACAACTCCTCCAGGCCGGCCTTGACCCGTTCCCGCAAAAGGACGCGATCATTCTTGTAAATGGTCGCTGTGGCCGCCGCATCAGCCGCGCTTTCCGGGCGTACGCCCTTGCCATAGAGGTCCGCCGCGAATGCCACGTAGCCGAGTCGCGCCAACTGCTCCGCGCGCTCTTTGACGTAGCGACCGACCCCCGTCCATTCGTGGACGACCAGGACGCCCGGCCTCTTGCCTGCGCCGCGTTTCTCATAGGCCAGATAGCCTTCCAGGACCGTGGCTCGCTGTCGGTACTCCACGAGCCTGGTTTCCAGCGGCGCACGAGTCGGCTCCATGGCCAAGGACGCCAGCGCGGCAGAGCGACGGAGCGGTGAACGACCCAAAGCAGCCATAAAAGTACCTCCATGGGTTCAACGAATCAGGATTAAGAGGACCAGCAAGCGCCTTCATCGATGCAGGTGCCCACCACCGGCACGGATGGCCCGCCTTTGCAAGACCCGCAAAGAAATACCCGGTCTGCGTGGAGCGTCCTGGCGACGATCCCGCGCTCGGGTGCCTTGGCGAAGGGGCGCCAGATTGTGCGCCGTGGCGCATAATCTGGCCGCCAATCGGCAGTCGGCGCGACTTGGTCCCTATGCCGGCCGATTCTGCAAACCTCCCATGAAAGAGAGGATGCCCGAGGGCGACGCATCGCGCGGAGGCGATATACAGGGTGCCTCGCGCTCAGCCGCGAGATCTGTCTTGTGGCGGCCGCACACCGCGTCGGCTTATGCGGCGGTCCCGCGCCGTGGGGTGTCATCGAGCGCCGGATGTCCTCGAATTGTAGCCTTGTTCTCATCGGGGGAGCTATTTATTGGATGGTTTTGCGTCGGTGTGGTGCGTGGCCTTGTTTTCTCCGGAGCGGGCGCCGTAAGCCGTTCAAAGGCCCTCCAAAAGCGCGGCAACGTGTTGCAGTATGCTTGTGTCCGGCACGCCGCTGCTTGGCTCCGCCTGGCCGCTGCCCTTCCGCTCTGCGTTCGACGGCGGCGGTCGTTTACCAAGGCGACAATCTGCGCCAGGCCGTTGGGAACCCGTTCCTCCGCTGCGCTTTTCGTATTTCGTCACTGTCACAGTGCCGTTGTTCGAGTGCGCCTCCATGTCACGATACGTTATCTTGCCGTATTGTAGCCTCGCTCCCACTATGCGCGGGGGACGCATGGGCGGAGGAGGCCGGCTCGGCTGTTAGGGGGGAGCATCACCGATGACATCCCGCGTATCGCGGCGATCTCCATTCTGTTGGCGCGTGGAGGATAAACTAACGTCGGCATCGCACGCCGAGTGCGTCTGATGGGAATGCGTGAATGTGCACGTGCGCGCGGGCCAATGGGCGAAGAGAGGGCACAGGGCGAGCCACATCAGCCTGTTCGTGGCTTG
The DNA here is from genome assembly GCA_021788645.1 of Pseudomonadota bacterium. Taxonomy (GTDB): domain Bacteria; phylum Pseudomonadota; class Gammaproteobacteria; order Burkholderiales; family JAKAFK01; genus JAKAFK01. The sequence goes on along the minus strand of JAJYKK010000094.1, from coordinate 4,537 downwards.
CGCTCGCCCGCGGTTCCAAAGCGTCGGTGGATTGGCAGACCCGGGTCTGGCAAAGACCTTGAAGCCTTCCCCGGCGCCGAGAAAATGTCCTTTTAGGTGACCCGGTAAATGCCGGAGCCATCGGCGCGCCTGTCTCGAGTCACGGAGACGCAGATGCCGAAGGGTGGCGCGGGTTGCGCAGCCGTTTGGACGAGGAAGAGGGCAGCGGCCTAATCCCTTGGCTGGCACGGAATGCTTTGCTTGTTCAGGCGGGATGGGAGAGGGCGCCGTCGCGCTCCCGGTTAATGCAGTATGTCCCCCTTGTTGCCGGGAACATTCGTCCCGATCGTGTCCTCGGTCGCGTGGGCTTTGTCATCACGGACGGGCTCGTTCCTCACTGCGCGGGTGGACGCTGGCGCGATGCTCCAGTTCATCACCAGGCCGTTTTCGACAATGGCCGTGAGCACGAGACCCCGATGCTCGCATCGGTGCTGCACATAACCGCTGGGCCGATGCGCGCGCAATTCACCTTGAAAATCTTCCAGACAACGGGAGCATAGACTAATGATTTGGATCATCGCCCCCCCCGAAGTCCAAGGCGCCACACGGCCGTGGATTCATTTTTCCTCCCGGATCGGTCCCCTGCCGCGGTTTGTTCGAGTCGCGTCTTCTTAGCGGCAGGTTAGAGTCTGTTTTTATGACATTTGTTGACAGCGTGTTACATTTGGACTATGTTCAAAGCCCGTTCGAACCAATCACTCGATTCGCGGCGCCGCGCTTCTTTTCATGCATTTCGCGCCCGAACAGTGGCGTCTATCCGACACAATAACAACAAGTTCCATTGTCGCATATCGGCGCGACGCTGGCTGCAAAAAAAAAGAACGACGTACGGAGCATGGGGAGGAGATGCCATTGTCAATACCAACCTTTGACTTATTTTGTGCGGCGCTGGGCGATTCACCGAAACCCAAGTTTGCCGTTTCCAAGTGCCGTTTCGAATATCTGAACAAGGCGGCGTTGTCGTTGTTCGGGGCGCAGTCGGAAGAACAGTTGCTTGGCCGGCCCATGGTCGAGCGAATCCACCCGATTGATCGCAGGGCCGTCTCCGAGTGGATCACGCATCTTGATGAAAAGCAGATCCCGATTCCGCATCGGCATCGATATCTGAGACTCGACGGAATGACTATCCATGTCGAGGCCTCCGCGGTGCCGATCCGATTCGGCAGCGAGCCCGGCGGCTTCGTCTGCCTGCGCGAGCTTAGGAAGGCACGACGCGGGGAGCGAGGGCGAGAGCGAGATCGCCGCATTCTGGTCGAGGATGGCCCCGACGTTGCACATTGCCTTTCGCTTGAAAGATATTTTTGCGCCGACCGGGATGCGCTCGGCGGGCGTGCGATCCGCGCGCAAGAAGAGCACGAGCTTGCCCGATGTGCTGTGGCAGGGGATTTTGCAGCGCAGCAGCAGTTGCTTGCCCAGAGCATGGACCTCGTCGTGCGTATCGCGAGGAGCCATGCCGAATTTGGCCTCCCGCTGCCTGACCTTATCCGGCAAGGGAATACTGCGCTGATAGGGGCGTTGCGGACGTTTGATCCTGACCGCCCCATCGCATTTTCCGTCTATGCGGGGTGGCAGGTGATTCAAGGCATCGAGTGGGCGCCAGCGCAAAGCCATTCTCCGGCCCGTTTGCCGGGCGAAGTCCTCCGGCAGGCGAACGCCTGCATCCGTGCCCGGCGCTATTTGGCCTTGAACGGCTATGCGCAGTCCGGCGCGGAAGACATCGCGTACGTCGTCGGTAGCCCCGTCGGCCCCGTGCGGCGGGCCCTAGACCTTGATCGCCGGCTGGCAGACCTCGGCTAAAGCGGGACGATCGTCCACCGATCCTGACCCTGTGCGCGGCACTCACCAGCTGGCGTAATAGCGCGCAGACGCCTCGGCTTGCAGAGGCGCCGATCCATGCTGCAGCAGGCGGTCAAGCATCTGGATCGCGCCTGCGCCAACTTCTTCGCCCAACGCGCCGACTTCCCGCGCTTCAAGAAGAAAGGTCAGCGCGACCGCTACCGCTATTCCGATCCGAAACCGATCGGGCTCGACCAGGCCAATAGCCGCATCTTCCTGCCCAAGCTCGGCCGGCTGCGCTACCGCAACAGCCGCGCCGCGCTCGGCACGTTCAGGAACGTCACCGTGATCGTGTCATGCGGCAAAGGGTGCGTGTCGATCCAGACCGAGCGCGACGTCGAGCAGTCGGCACCGAGCGGCGATGCGGTTGGGATCGACATGGGCGTGGCGCGATGCCCCACGCGCTCAAACGGAACGTTCAACGCGCCGCTCGTAGCTTCAGGCGGCACGGAACCGCGCTGCGCATGGCGCAGCAGGCGATGAGCCGCAAGACCTAAATTCAGCAGCAAGTGGAAGAAGGCCAAGTCCAGGGTATCCATTCCCGCATCGGCGACGCCCGCCGTGACTTCCTGCACGAGACCTCGGCCGCCATCAGCAAAAACCACGGGGTCGAGTGTGCCGAGGACTTGCAGGTGCGCAACATGTCCAAGTCAGCGGCAGGCACAACCGAAATGCCGGGAAGAAACGTTCGGGCCAAGTCCGGCCTGAATAAGGCCATCCTCGATCAGGGCTGGTTCGAGTTTCGCCGCCCAACACGAGCCACACCTGCCCGCGCTGCGGCCACGTCTCGGCGGATAATCGCCGAATCAGGCTTGGTTTGAGTGCGTGGAATGCGGTTCCAAAGAAAACGCCGGTGTCGTCGGCGCGGTCAATGTATCAAGGGCGGGATACGCCCGTTGCGCCTATGAAGTGAGCGGTGCGGCAATGCCGCCAGCGGCAGGCCCCACCGAAGCGACTTGCCCCGGCCCAATGCCGGGGTGTGTGCCGTAGGAATCCTGTCCTTTAGGTGAGGCTGTCCGGGATCATCATGCGGCTTCTCGTGAAGCCTATCTTGGCCATCATCTCGGGAAATTTTTTCGGTGCAAGAATCCGTCGAGCCGATTCGCAAACGCCCGCCGATCTGCGGCAGAGAATGCGGGCGGACCACTGGTATCGACGCCGCTGCTGCGTAAGCCTTCCATGAAGTTGCGCAGTGTGAGTCGCTCCCGGATGTTGTCTGCGTCGAGTAGTTCACCTCGCGGATCAAGTGCATGGGCGCCCTTGGCGATGACCTGGGCCGCGAGCGGCACATCGGCGGTAATCACCAAATCGCCGGCTTCAACCTCCTGAGCGATACGCTGGTCGGCGATATCGAATCCCGACGGTACTTGAAGCGCCCGAATCCAAGGCGATGGCGGAACCCGCAACAGTTGGTTGGCAATAAGCGTGAGCTGTACCTGTGCGCGGTCAGCGGCACGGTAAAGAATGTCCTTGATGACTCCGGGACAGGCATCGGCATCGACCCATATTTTCATTGTGCTGTGGCACCATCTAAACTGCCCCTCCAGGCTGGAGCGGGCTCTGGAAACTAGCCGATGACCCGAATCTCGTCGCCGGCCACTCTTACGACCTGGTTGCCTCGGATCTTGCAGGCCTTCCGGGTTTCCGTGACACCGTCGACACTGACTTGTCCAGCCGCGATCATCGCCTTGGCGGCACCTCCTGAGGGCGCGAATGCCAGCAGTTTGAGGAGGACGTATAACTCGATGAATTCCTTCTCGAGTTGAAATGTGCATTGGGGCATCGCTACCTTTCCTGGATGATTGTCTTCCCTTGGGGCAAAAACTTGCGATTCCATCCCTTGGGTTTATCGACGGTGAACGCATACTTGAGATGCGCCGCGACGGCGACGGCTCTCGCCGCGCGCCTCGGCTTATCGCCAGTCGCACCGCGCCTTTCCGAGATTGAGGCGGTGAGTGCGGCACGCCCTGATCCGCTTTCCGTCCCCTGGTGCGCAAGTCCGGCTCGGGTCGTCATCGGCTACGGTTTCAGTACCGCGAAGACGGACGCCAGGCGAAAGCACTGCGACGCGGAGGGACCCATCATCTTCGCTCTGGCGGCGGTCCTATCCTGGCATATGCCTCGGAGATTCTCAAGAGCGACCTCGCGACAGGGTCGGGAGATTCGTGACTGTAAGGGGCGAGGTGCCTGCGGTTCCCGCGCCGTCCACGCGAATTTGTCGCACCCTCGGAACCCGCTCAACACCCCGCGCGTCTGTGGCGGAAGCCATTCAAAAGCACGAACGTCCAACACGGGTCGCCTTGCCGGGCAAAAGCCCCGCCCAAACGCCCGGATACCCACGGACCTTGGCCTTGTGCCGGGAGCCTGAGATTGCCCGCGAGGCATGTTGCGCCCAAGGGGGCTTTGCGATGGACGGGATCGAGAGCAACGTCGTGGGTAGGGGGATGGGCGGGCTGCACGGCCATGCGGTTCCCAGGTGAAGGGCGGGTGCGCACATAAACCAATGGGAGGCGAGGCTGAAGTGGCTGGAGCAGTCCCCCCGCGTCAGAATAGTTGTCGCCCCGATATAATCTTGAACTTGGGGGCGATAAGGATGAAAGATGGCTCGATACGGAGAAGCATTCAGGAACAGGGTGGTGGCGCGGTTGCTGCCGCCGGAGAG
>JAJYKK010000034.1 GCA_021788645.1 Pseudomonadota bacterium | reverse complement strand
CCCTTGACGCCCTTTGTCTACTTCCCCTTCGACGTGCTCGTCTGGACCTGGAAGTTCAACAGCCCGGATTACGGCATGGCGGTGATGACGATCTTCGAGCGTGCCCACCTCATCATGGGCGTGGGGGGCTTTCTCTCTCTTGTGCTGCCGGTCGCCTTGGCCTTCCGGCGCACGCGCAAAGCCGAAAGCGAACGCAATGATCTTCACGGCTCGGCCCACTGGGCGCTCCCCTCGGAAGTGCTGGAGGCCGGCATTTTGCCGACCGACAAGAACAAGGGCGGGGTGTTGTTCGGGGCCTGGGAGCACAGGGGCAAGGTGCAGTACCTGCGCCACAAGGGGCCCGAACACATGATGGTGTTCGCCCCGACCCGGTCCGGCAAAGGTGTGGGGATCGTGATCCCGACCCTGCTGTCCTGGGACGAATCGGTCCTGGTGCTCGACATCAAGGGCGAGAACTGGGCACTGACCAGCGGATTTCGCCACAAGCTTCTCGGGCAGAGAACCCTCAAATTCGACCCGACGAGCACCGACTCGGCACGGTTCAATCCCCTGCAGGAGATCCGCATCGACGGCAACTTGGTCAAGGATGTTCAGAACATTGCGACGATGATCGTCGACCCCAATGGCGAGGGCTTGAAGGATCACTGGGCCAAGACCGGTTTCGACCTCATGACCGGCGTCGTCCTGTTCGTTCTGCTGTGCGAGCCACCGCATGGCGAGAGCAAGGTCGACCGGTGCATCGCGACCGTGCTCGGCATCCTCTCGGACGGTGGAATTTTCCGGAAGGAGGCCGAGAGCAAGGCCCAGGCTCAGGCGCAGAGCGAAGGCGGCAAAGACGGCGACGTCGTCGAAGGCGCCAGGGCGGTGATTGGCTACATCCGGGACATCGCGCACGCGATGCTCGAGAAGGGCCGGTTGGCAGAGCGGCAGGAAGAGCACGACGCCCGCCACGCGGGGTGGATGGCCGTGGCCCAGGCCATGCAAAGCTGGCTGAACAAACCCGACAACGAGGCCGGCAGCGTCCTGTCCACGGCGCTGTCCTTCCTGTCGCTGTACCGCGACCCGATCGTGGCCGAGAACACCCGAGTCTCGGATTTCTCGCTGGAAAGCCTGATGGGAGGAAAAAACCCCGATGGCCAGGCCGTGGTCCCGAAGACATCCCTTTATCTGGTCGTCCCGCCCAGCGACAAGGATCGCCTCAAGCCACTGCTGCGCCTGGTCATCAGCCAGGTGGTGCGCAGGCTGACCGAGGGGATGGATTTCGAGATGGGGGGCATGGGCAAGAGCCGATTTCCCCACAAGCTTCTTCTGCTGATCGACGAATTCCCCAGCCTGGGCAAGCTGGAAATCTTCCAGGAGGCCCTGGCTTTCATTGCGGGGTATGGCCTGAAGGCGCTGCTGATCGTGCAGGACCTGACGCAGCTGAACGCCGCCTATGGCAAGGACGAGTCGATCGTCAGCAATTGCCACATCCGCGTGGCCTATGCGCCGAACAAGGTCGAGACGGCCAAGCTGCTGTCCGAGATGGCCGGGCAGGCGACGGTCACGCACACACAACGCCAGTATTCGGGCAACCGGCTGGCGGTGGTGCTGCAGAACGTCAACACCAATGAGCAGATCGTGCAGCGGCCGCTGTTGACCGCCGACGAATGCATGCGATTGCCGCCGGAGGACGAACTCGTGTTCGTCGCCGGCTTCGCGCCGGTGTACTGCCAGAAGATCAAGTATTACCAAGATCCGGCACTGGCCGAGCGCATCAAGTTCGACCCGAAGAAAGTCCCAACCGGGAGAGGGCAATGACACGTCCCCACTTCCGTTTGGAGCCGATCGTGGATCTGGTCAGCGACGAGACCCTGGGGTTCGAGCTGCTCGCCGGTGCCGATCGGTGCCCGGACTGGACTGATGACGGCTGGCGGACGTGGTACGCCCGCATGGCCGATCTCTTTCGCGCCCACATCCCGGCATCCGTCCGCGTTTTCGTCAACGTGGATGCTCACCAGGCCCTTGATCCCTTCATCATCGACGGTCTGCTGGCCATCCCGGGCCGGGATCGGCTAGTGGTGGAGTGGACCGAGCACATCCGCCCAGGACTCCACGCCGCGGACTTGTGCGACGCATCAGCGTGCGCCTTTGCGCGACTGACGCAAGCCGGGTTTGCGCTGGCGATTGACGACGTCGGTTCGGGCTATGACGGCATCGGCCGCGCTCTGCGGGTACGCCCTGCGTTTGCCAAGCTCGATATGTCGCTGACCCATCTTGCCCGGCGCGTCGATCCGCGCTTCCTGCGGGATCTGCATGATCTTTTTGAAGGTGTCGGTGCCCAGGTCATCGCCGAAGGGATCGAATCGGCGGGCGACCTGGAGCGGGTGCGCGCCGCTGGCATTCGCCATGGGCAGGGGTACTACTTCACGCGCGGGATGAAACGCACTGCAATGACGGACGTGCTCGATGTCTCATGACCTTGTCCGTCCGATCCCGCCTCGGGGCGCATTGCGCATTGGGCGCATCGACCAGCGCGAGCATGCCGGCGATCTTTCGGCGACAGGGAGAAGGTGGATGCTGAAGGCCGCACTGCGGCGATCAGGGCTGGAGCTCATTGAGCGTCACGCCCAGTGCGGCTGCGAGGGCTTTGAGAGTCTTGGCCACCCCGATCCGCTTGCCCGTCTCGATCTGGCTGAGATAGGCCTTGCTGATGCCGGCCTTCTCGGCCAAGGCGTCCTGGGTGAATCCGCGGTGTTCGCGCCAGGCTTTGACAGGATGGGTCCCGTCCAGGATGGCATGCGCGACCGCGCCCGGTACCCGAAACCCATCGTCGGCCGCTTTCGCGGCATCGAACAGGGCAACGTCATCCAGGCTCTCGGCGGCACGCATGAGCCGCGCAAACAACTCCATCGGAACCACGGCGTATTCCCGCTTCCCGTTGCGTTCGATGAATTGAATCGTGCTCATTGGTACGCACCTCCTCGTGGGGCAACCGCCAGGATCATCACCACCAGGCGGTCGTCATGAATCTCGTAAATCACGCGCCAATCGCCGACGCGCAACCGGTAGCCAGGGCGCCCCTGCAGCTTTTTCACGTTGTTGTTCGGTCCGTGGGGCGCAGCCGCCAACTGCTCGATCTTGTCGCGCACCGTCGTCGCCAGATTGCGCGGCATGGCCTTGAGGCTCTTGAACGCTTCGCGGCTGTATTCGATCGAGTACATAGGCCAATGTTAGCGGAATGCAAACATTTCTGCAAACTCTATGGCGGTTCCCCGGCGATCAGGGCGACTCCATGAATGCTCGATTGATCCGCGGGGCGAGTCGGCGGCGCACCGTGCACTGGGGGCGTCTGGCGTTGCCGTTTGCCCTGATGGCCGGGGCTGTGTTCGCTGCAGACCTCGTCTTTTGGAGCGGCTGGCGGCTCAATCTCACCGAGAGCGAGCCCCTTGGCTGGTATCGGCTGCATCCTCTGGATATTGGAGAGACGATCCCCCGCGAAGCGAAGATCGAGCTTTGCCCGCCGGCGTGGGTGACGCCGCGCGCTTTTCCGTTCTACCTGTCAGGCGACTGCCCGGGCGGTGGCATGCCGATGTTGAAGACCGCGGTCGCGATACCGGGCGACCACGTCGTGGTGAACCTGCGTGGTGTCTGGATCAACGGACGTGAATTGCCCAACAGCGGCCAGCTGCTGCGCTCGGGCAACTATCCGTGGCTGCAGTTGCCCCACCAGCAGGGGAGCTTGACGCTGGGTTCTCGTCAGTACTGGGTCTACGGCAGCGGAGCGACGCCGGCGCTTGCCGCCCAGAGCTTCGACAGTCGGTACTGGGGACCGATCACCATCGCCGAGATCCGGCGAGTCGCCGGATAGTGCTGCTTCAGCGCGTGTGCGTCTTCACCCATTCGCGCATGGCTTCATTCACTCGCGTCTGCCAGCCCTTGCCCGTGCCTTTCAGCGCGTCGAGCACATCGGCATCGAAGCGAATCGTGGTTGGAATCTTGGGGCTGGCCAGTCTGGGCCGACCCATCCGTCGCATTTGTGCGAACTCCGCATCCGTGACTTCGTGGGTATTCGGGTCAGCCGCAATTCCTGCGTTGAGCGCTGCGTCTTCTTCGGGCGTGGGCACGATCAGGGCGCGGCCACTCCTAGTTTTGATCGTTTGCTGCATAGAGCTTGACCTCTCTCAAATTCGCCTTGCGCAGGCTGATGATGCGGCGTCCATCGGTGCGATCCGTGAACACCACGCAAAACAGTCGCCCAGTTGCATCAGGAACAAAGCCAATCACGTGCAACTCGCCGTACTCGCGCCTGAATCCGGCTTGGCGAGAAGCCCGCCCCAGTCCATCCGTTCTGCCAACGACAGGGACACGCCATGTTTTGCCTGGTTGGCTCTGTCTTTGTCTGGGTCGAACGTGATCTGCATGGCACTTATTGTACTAACAAATACTCTTCGCCACCCTGCGATGACCCCCGCCGCCACCTGCTGCAACCTGATGCGCAATTCAGGTATGCGCGCCGGGTTGCGCATGTCATCCCTCTCGAAAGGATCTTCCGATGAAACCGCTTTTCAAGACTCTCCGGGCGGCTGCCGCGCGCCGCATGGCTCTGGCCGGTGCCGTGTTTCTGGCCACGATGGCCGATGCCTTCGCCTCCGGTGCGGGTGGTCTGCCGTGGGACGGTGCCATCTCCACCCTGCAAAACGATCTGACCGGACCGGTGGCCACCGGCATCAGCGTGATCGCCTTTCTGGCGGCGGGCGCGTCTCTGGTGTTCGGCGAAGAGCTCGGCGGGATCGCCAAGAAGGCGCTGTATGTCGTCCTGGGCGTGGCCTTCATCGTGCTGGGGAACAAGTTCCTGGCCGTCCTGGGCCTGACGGGCGCGATGGTGGCGTGAGCGCATGCATTCGACCTCCCGCCAGCCGCCACCTCTCCCTGCGCACGGAGCTGACGCGCCTGATCTACCGGAAATCCTGATGAGCGTTGTGCAGGTTCTGATGGATCAAGGGTGGGCGGCCTCCAAAATCTCCGACGACCTCAGGCAGACCGCATCGGTCGTCGAGCTGATGCACAAGACACGCGGAGTTCCGCAATGATCCAAGACGACGACAAGGTTCCCATTCACGAAGCGCTCAACAGGCCGATCCTCATGCTCGGCGGGGAGCGCAATCTGGTGTTGATGCTGCTCATCGTTGCCGGGGTCTTCATCTTCTCCCTCGCCAAACTCTGGGCGGCGGCGGTCGGGATCGCGATCTGGGTGATCGGCCAGTGGGCCTTGACGCGTGCCGCCCGCTACGACGACCAGCTTTCCAAGACCGGGCCGCGTTCGCTCAAGTACCGGCGCTTCTACCCGGCGCAGGCGACGCCGTTCGCCAGGCAACGGGAGATCCAGTGATGCTGGCTCTCAAGGAATTTCGCACGGCGGCCTATGGCCTGCCCGACCTGCTGTCCTGGGCGGCCCTGGTCGACAACGGCATCGTGCTGACCAAGAACGGCGGCCTCATGGCCGCATGGGATTACCGCGGGCCGGATCTTGATTCCGCCACGCCGGAGGAGCTCCGCGCCATGGCGGCGCGCATCAACGCCGCGCTGAAGCTTGGCGACGGCTGGGTGATTCACTGCGATGCCGTGCGCGGGCCCGCGCCAGGTTATGCCCGCCAGGGCGCATTCCCCGATCGGACGACCCGATTGATCGATGACATGCGCCGTGCTTCCCACGAAGGCGTCTATGTGGGCTACGCCAGCCGCTATGTGTTGAGCGTGACCTGGTTCCCGATGCCGGACGCCGCCAGCAAGACCGCCGACCTGTTCGTCGACGGCCGCGTCAAGGCGACCGCAAGCCGGAACCTCGATCGGTTCAAGGAGCAAATTCGGGAGATCGAGGGCAGGCTGTCGAGCCTGCTGCACATCCGGCGCCTGACCGACGAGGTGAACGAGCGCACCGGAGCGGTGACCAGCCCCCTGCTGGCTCACCTCGAACAGTGCGTCAGCATGGCGCCGACGTCGCGGCCGATGGTCATGGCCGAGGTGCCGATGTACCTGGATGCGATCCTTGGCGCCCACGATTTCGCCACGGGATTCGTGCCGCGCGTGGGCAATCGCAGTCTGGCATGCATCGGACTGACCGGCTTGCCATCCCACAGCTTCCCCGGAATTCTGGACTTCCTGTCCCGCCTGCCGGTGTCCTACCGGTGGAGCAACCGCTTCATCTATCTCGACCCAGGCCAGGCCGAGAAGGTTCTGAACAAGTACCGCGGCAAATGGGCGCAGAAACGCAAAAGCATGATGAATCTGATGCGCGAGAACGCCGGAGGCCAGGCCACCCACGTCAATGCCGACGCGGATCGCATGGCCGGCGACGCCGTGCAGGCGATGGCCGAGGCCTCCAGCGGGATGGTGCTTTATGGCTACTACACAAGCGTCCTCGTGCTCGCCCACGAGGACGCCGCCTTGCTCGACGAGACGGTCCGGGAAGTCGCCAAGCTGATCGAAAACCACGGCTTCGGCGCCCGCATCGAGGACGTGAACGCTGTCGAGGCCTATCTCGGCACGCTGCCGGGGAACACGGCTGCCAATGTGCGTCGGCCGCTGATCCACACCTTGAACCTGGCTCATCTGCTGCCGTTCACGGCTGTCTGGGCCGGGCCGGAGAAAAATCCCTGCCCGTTCTACCCGCCGGGCAGTCCGCCGCTGCTGTACGCTAAAACGGACGGCTCGACGCCATTCCGGCTCAGTTTGCACGCGAACGACCTGGGGCACAGCGTCATTCTCGGCCCGACTGGCAGTGGCAAATCCACCTTGCTGTCCACGCTCGTGGCGCAACAGTTCCGCTATCCGAGCGCCCAGGTCTTTGCGTTCGACAAGGGCTATTCCATGTTGCCCCTGTGCTGGGCCGCGGGTGGCCAGCACTACGACATCGCCGGAGAGCATGGCGAGCTGGCGTTCTGTCCGCTTGGACGCGTCCATGAACCCAGCGAGCAGGTGTGGGCCGCCGAATGGCTGGAGCAGCTCTGCGAACTGCAGGGTGTGACCATCCTCCCGCACCATCGCCAGGAAATCTTCCGCGCTGTGGTGCAGCTCGGGGCCTCGACCGATCAAATGAGCCAGCGCACCATGACCAATCTCCTGGTGCTGCTGCAGGATCAGACCTTGCGCGAGGCCCTGCAGGCCTACACCCTGCGCGGGATGGCCGGAACCCTGCTGGACGCCGAAACCGATGCCCTGGCCGAAGATCCGTTCCAGGTCTTCGAGATGGAACACCTGATGAACAAGGGCGACAAGCTGGTGTTGCCCGTGCTCACCTATCTGTTCCACCGCATCGAGCAGCGCTTCAAGGGCCAGCCCACGCTGCTCGTGCTGGACGAGGCCTGGATCATGCTCAGTCACCCAGCGTTCAAGGCCAAGATCCGCGAGTGGCTGAAAGTCTTGCGCAAGGCCAACGTGGCAGTCGTGTTCGCCACGCAGTCGCTGACCGATCTGATCCGATCGGGAATCGCCGACGTGATCTTCGAGTCCTGTCCGACCAAGATCATGCTGCCCAACCCCGAGGCGCAGACGGAGAACATCCGGCCCCTCTATGAGGGCATCGGATTGAATCGCCGGCAGATCGAGATCCTGGCGATGGCCACGCCCAAGCGGCAGTACTACGCCATGCACCCCGACGGCCGCCGCCTGTTCGAGCTCGGCCTGTCCGGCCCGGAGCTGGCCTTTGTCGGAGCGTCGGGCAAGGAAGACATCCTCCGCATCCGCGAATTGAAGGATCAGCTTGGCGATGCGTGGCCCGCCCAATGGCTGCGCGAACGCGGCCAGGGCAGGGCGGCTGAACTCTGGGAGTCGTACTGATGAACACCAAAAAGCACGTTCTGGCCGTCGTCTTGGCGGCCGTAGTCGGCACGGCCAGCGCGCAGACCGCGTCGGCCCCCGATCCTCAGTCCGCGTTGAGCGCTGCAGCAACGCAGAACACGACGAGCTCCTACGGCGCGGGCGTGGCCTACTACGACCAGCAGGCCTATCAGGCCGCCGCCAATACGGCGCAGGGCATTTCCAACCAGGATGCTGCAAACGCAGGTGGCAGCGCGCTGGGCGGGGATGTCTGGCAGCAGGCCGCCGATCAGGCGCAGAGCGTTGCCAATGACAACCAGACGCAGGCGGACAGTCAGATTCCGGTTCAGCAGCAGGATCAGGCATCCGAGGCCAGCGCCTACAGCACGGAAGTCAATGCGGCTCCAGCGGTTGCGCAGTCCAACAGCGATTCGGCCCAGGCATCCGCTTCGTCCGGCGCCGCAAATTCTCTGAGCGGTATCAGCGCGCAGACCGGCGTGCAGACCGGGCAGGTCACTCCGCACGACGACACGAGCTACCTCGTGGCCGGCGCGGCGACGCAGGCGCTGATGAACAACTTGTCGACGACAGGCTTCGAGGCGAACAAGACGGCCGTGCAGGACGCGCAGAACGCCGCGTCCTGTGGAAACCCTTACTGCGCCGCTGCGTGGTGGGCCGCCAACGCGGTCGAGCAGAACATGGCCAACTCGGCCTACGCCGGCAACGTCGCTGCAGCCCCTGTTCTTGGGGGCGCGTTGAATGCGGCGGCCGCTGCATCCGCGGTCTCGAACGCAGCAGACTCCCTGCAGCAGATCCAATCCATGACCGGTGTACGGCAGGGGCAAACCGCCGGTGCCACCAGCACGAAAGATGCCTCGCGGCAGATCACGGCGCAGACCGGCGTCCAGACCGGGCAGCCGGCAACGGCTGCCAATACCGACACGGCCTATACCAGCTCTGCCGACGCGCAGCAGGCATCCCTGAATGCCGTCAGCCAGCAGAACCAGAACGACGCCGTGTCCGCAGCGCAGGCCTGGCAGGCCGGGCTGTCGGCACAGTATTCCGAGAAAGCCGCCAACGCCATCAGCCAGTACGACGCCAGCATGGCCGGGAAAACCGGCGACCCGACATGGACGCAGGCCGCAGCCATTGCACAGCAGTCCGCTGACCAGCAGCAGTCGGTTTATGACGCGCAGCAGGCTGTCCAGACGTCGGCGACCACTGACGGCAACGCGACGTACAGCGCCGCGACCGCAGCCGCTCCTGCCATTGGCAACACGCTCAACACAGCAGCCAGCACTGCCGCGACGACGGATGCGTCGAGCACTTTGCAGCAGATCGGCTCGGCCACCGGCGTGCCACAGAACGGACAGTAACCGGAGATCATCATGAAGAAACGCATCCTCATCCTGGCTGCACTCGCAGCCATCGTCACGACTCCGGCGCACGCCACGGGCATGATCGCCGGGGCCACGTTCCCCGAGCAGATCGTGCAGGAACTGACGCTGGTCGAGCAATACGCCACCCAGGCACAGCAGCTCCAGGCGCAGTTCCAGATGGTCTTCAACCAGGCGCGCAACCTGCAAAACATGCCGCAGCAGCTCTGGACCAACGCGGCAGCCCCGCTTCAGCAACTGGTCCAGCTCGTCGGCAATGCCCAGGGCCTGAGCTACGCGTCGCAAAACACAGTGGCGGCAATCCAGCAGCAGTACGGAGCGCCGAGTGCGCCGCTGTCCAACTACGCCAACAGCCTGCAGCAGTGGACCAGCAATCTGAACAGTCAGGTCGCCGGCACTCTGCAGCAGTATGGCCTGCACGCCGCCGACTTCCAGACCACCCAGTCCGCCCTGCAGGCGATCCAGGATCAGAGCCAGTCGGCCTCAGGACGCATGCAGGTCCTGCAGGCGGGCAACCAGATCTCCGGGCTGATGGTCAACCAGATGCAAAGCCTGCAGTCGGACATTCAGGCCGGCAACCAGGTCATGCTGAATTACGTCGCGACCCGGCAAAACGGCGTGCAGCACTCTCAGAACAACGAGGATCAGTTGCTGAGCAATCCGACCCCGCAGGTCTATTGAAGAGGGGATCATGATGAATCCGCGCCTCGCTGCCCGATGGTCGTTGCTCCTGCTCACGCTGCTGCTGGCGCCCGTCGCCGCGCACGCACAGATCGCGCCGCCGGCGATTTCCGCCTCCGGGGCAGGCTTTCTCACCAATCTGCAAAACCAGTTTCAGGGAGCGACGACCGGCTGGATGACCCAGGCGCTGACGCTGGCCAAGGGCCTATTTGTCGGGCTGGCTGGCCTGGACATCGCCTGGACGGGCATCAACTGGCTGCTCAAGAAGAACGACCTCAGCGATTTCATCGCTGCGTTCGTTCTCAAGATGTTGTCGCTGGCATTTTTCTACATGCTGCTGGCGGAGGCACCGACCTGGATCCCGATGATCATCAACAGCTTCAAGAGCGCGGGCAGTTCGGTGGGGGCGGCGTCGCCCGCCTCGGCATCCCCGGCACTGGACCCATCGACTGTGTTTGGCCAGGGGTTCGGGATTTCCAATGCGATGTGGACGGTCGAAGGGAAGGTGAGTTCGGTCATGCATCCGATCGATTCGCTCGGCTTCTTCCTGGGGACGGTCCTCGCATCCATCATGGTGATGGCGGCGTACGCGCTGCTGGCTGTGCAGATCCTGATCGCCAACATTGAAAGCTACCTCATCATCGGCGGCGGAGCCTTGCTGCTGGGGTTCAACGGCAGCAAGTGGACGCAGCCCTTCGCGGAGAAGTACTTCGGCTACGCCTTCAGCATTGGCATCAAGCTCTTCGTTCTGTATCTCATCACCGGGCTTGGCCAGTCGCTGGCTGATGGCTGGATCACGACTTTGCATGGCTTCGCGACAAACCCCGACACTTTCTCTCCGCAGGCCCCCATCGCCATCGGTGTGTCCTCGCTGGTCTACGGTGCCATGGGCGTCACGGTTCCCGGCATCGCGAGCAGCATGCTGAACGGCTCACCCAGCATGAGCCTGGGCAACACAATGGGCGCCGCGGCTGGCGTTGCCGGTGGTGTGGCCGGCGCGGGTGCGGCGGCAGTCGCAGGCTATGCCGGGGCTGTGGGCGCTGCCCAGGGCGGATTGAACAAGCTGGCCGGACTCGTGGGCGCGGGCACCGCTGGTTCGGGCGCGGCCGCTGGCGGGATTGGCGGTGCCGACAAGCTCGCCTCGCTCGGGGCCATGACCGGCGCCGGCGGCGGCTCACCCGGCAGCATCGGCGGATCGAAGCCAGGCACGAGCCCAGCTGGCTCCGTTGGCGGCGTAGGGGGAGCGCCTGGCGGTCCTGCCTCTGGCGCGCCTTCCAAAGGCGTTGCGGACGCCGGGCGCATGGGCAACTCAGGTGCTGGGGCGGGCAAAGGCACTGTGACGCCGAATGCCGCAGCGACCGGCGCGAAAGCGCAGTCGATGATGACCGACAAGCTCACGCAAGGACAGTTGCAGGCTGGCCCCGCCAGCCCTCTGTCGGCGCGGCTCAAGCAGGATCGGCAAAGTGGCGCCGGGGCGGCGCCGGCCAATGGTGGCGCGGACATGCTGGGTGCGCCGAACCTGCCGACTGGAGCGGGAGCCGGTGACGCAGGAACGCAAGCAGGCGAGAAGGGGGACGAAGGCAAATCCCCATGGAACGTGATGAAAGACGGGCTCGGGCGAGCCGCTGGCACCAAGGACGACATCGCACGCCACGAAGGTGGCGGCGGTGGAATCCAGATTCGCCTCGGTCATTCGGAGTAAGGCATGGCGCGAAATGTGCTGCGAGACGAACTGGTGGATGCCATGCGAGCGCGCGTCGCGCATGCCTGGCGTCATGATCCACGGGCTTTGCTGATTGGGCTCATCAAGCTGGTCAATGCCGTGTCCTTCGCGGTCCTGATCCAGAAACCAGTGGGATGGAAACTGGGCCTGTGGCTCGTCTTCTGCGTCGCCAGCTTGTCTGTCGCCGCAGTGCTCGAGAAGGCTAGGATGGCACGCCAAGTACCTCAGGCCCGAGCTAGAGAATTTGATATCTAGTCGGTGGCGTCCGCTGGCGGCAATGCTCGCCATGATCCGCTCGCGACGATGGAGCCGGTTGGCGACGGAGGAAGGAGATCCGAGATTTTGGCGACAAACAGAAAAGAGCCCTTGACCGCGTCACCACCCGAACAGGCGCTTATAGACCGCATTGCCCTTCAAGAGCGGCAGATCACAGAGGCGCTTGCCCAGTATGAGCCGCTCTCAGCCACGCTCGCCTGGTTCGACACGCTGCGCGCGATTGAAGAATGGATCAACTTGATCACAGTCGATTGGGGCGACGAGAGCTTCGAGAACACCCTGCTTTCGCTGCCGGTGGCTGGCGTGACTGGGGGCCACAGCCACCTCGAAGGGGTGCGTCAGCGGCTTGAGGCTAAGTTTGGGAAGAACTTTGGCATTCGCTTCACCAAGCTACTGATCCAAGGCGCATCGATCGCGACAGCTTTTACTCGCCATGGATTCGGCGATGTCGCTCAGGGATTCCAGACGGTCGGAACAATGGTTGGCTATCTGCAGTCTCGGCGGCGCCACTTCGTTGGCCTACTGCATATGCTCCCAACAGCATGTCGCGGCCGGAATGTCGTAAATCCACTCGACACCCTCAACGTCTTCCTGCCGATCATCGAGCTCACCGCCGTGGAGATGATTGGCGCGCAAAACGCGCTGCTCGTGAGGCTGGCCCGGGCTAGGCTCGGGCTGGCGGAGCTCGAGTCGGCGGAATTAGCCATGCTGGATTCTCTTTTTCTCGAACCCGAGCGAGCGCGAATCACCGAGATGCCGATGACAGAAAAGGGCATCGAGATGCTGGAGTTGAGGGAAGCGCTGCTCCCGGACCGGATCTTCTCCGCTGCCGAACTGCGCAACGATATCCTCGCCATTGAGGCGCACTATGCAGAATTCAATCTGGCGGACACGGATTTCGCACCGGCTGCGGCACTGGTTCGGAGGCTATCAATTGCCTTCGTTCAGCGCGATTTTTGGATTGCGATATCGCCTGCTGAGCTCGCAGCTCTCTGCGATGAGTTCGGCGTGTCGCCGGTTCTTCGGTCTGCGCTTGTACACACAGCGCCCGAGTACATGGCATGCCTTTCGACATACGCCCCCTTCGTGCTGGTCGGTGGCGTCTATCGATCGACCGTAACGCTGCTGAGTCGATTCGTTTACCACTGGAGGGCGCAAAGTCTTGACCGACAGAAACGGTTTCAGATCCGTGCTGGCTTCATATTCGAAGAGGCAGTCGCTGCTGAACTTGAGCAACAGGGCTTTGTGGTCCAAGGCATCACGCGCATCACTCGTAGAGAGTTCGACGTGGTAGCCCTGCGCGCTGGCGTGATTTGGAACGTCCAGTGCAAGAATAATTTCGTTGACCTTGAGAGGATCGAAGCAGACGCCGAACGGTTCGCTCGCTTTAACCGGATGCTTGTGCGTGCCTATGAGCGCGCATTGACTAAAGAGCGCGCCCGCGAACACCTATTGAAAGCGAAGCTTTCGCTCGACACGATCCAGCATGTCGTGGTGTCGCGTTTTCCCGTCGTTTGCGACAACCCGCGAATTGTTCCGTTTAGCCGCATCGGAAACTTCGTCGCGACGGCCGACAGATTGGTAGCCGAGAGCGCTGACAGCTAGCTGCAGGTGCCTCGCCAGCAAGAGCCACGGTTCCATCAAGCAGAACCTGTTGCAACCTCCTGCGCAACCCAGATAAGGGCATAGGCCCAACCCCCATGCACAGGAGGAATGATGGCGGAAGCCAACCCCTATTTAAACGCACGCCGCGAGTGGGATGAGCGCTATGGCGATGCGCTCGCCCGCGCCAAGAGCTGGCGCTACGCGGCGATTGGCGCATTGGCTGTCGCCGCGACCGCCGTCACGGGCGTCGTCTTCATTGGTGCCCAGTCCAAGATTAAGCCCTACGTCGTGGCGATCGACAAGATGGGCAATCCGGTCGCCATGGCGCAACCCATCTCGGGCGGTGCCGTGGACCAACGCATCATCGAGGCACAGGTCGCCAACTGGATCTGGAACGCCAGGACCGTCATCCCCGACCCTGCAGCCCAGAAAACGCTGATCCACCGCGTCTACGCCATGGCGAGCAGCGACACCGCCGCCTATCTCAACGGCTACTACAGCAAGCATCCGCCGTTCGGCGACTTCACGGTGAGCGCCAACATCACCAGCATCCTGCCAGTGAGCAAAGACACGTGGCAGGTCGGCTGGGATGAGGTCCGAGTGAACGGCGGGCAGCCGCAGCCGGTCGAGCACTGGAAGGCCGATGTCAGCACGGGCATCGACCCCAAGCTTGCCGAGAGTCCGCAGGTCATGCTGAACAACCCGCTCGGTCTGTTCGTCAAGAACGTGACCTGGACGCAGGTCTTCTCCAAAGGCCAGTAAGGAAGCCGCCATGAAATTCTTCCCCTACGCACTGGTGGCGCTCGCCATGGTGGCCAGCTCCGCGATGGCCATGCCGAGCACGACGACGATTCACCTGATCGGCACCCCGGACAAGGGACGCACCAGCGACCAACTGGTCCATGGGGTCGCTCCGGTCCCGCTCTCGTCGAGGGCTACGGAGGACGCCAGTCAGGAATGGCTGCAAACCGGGATCGCGCCTTCTCTCGTCGGCACCAATGGTCAGGTGATGTACCCCTACGGCCAAAGCCGGCCCACGATCACCTGCGCACCGCTGCACATTTGCGTCATCAACCTGATGACCGGGGAGCACATCACCAACATGTCCATCGGCGACTCGGTGCGCTGGCTCGTGCAATCGGCCGGCGCCGGCGATCGCCCCGTGGTGGTGGTCAAGCCCACGGCGGCCGGTCTGGTGACCAACCTGGTGGTCACGACCGACGCCGGGCGGGTCTATTACATGACCCTGGTGAGCGACGCCCATGACTACGTGCCGCTGGTCGGCTTCTACGACCCGCAGCAACTGGTGATCAACATGCAGCAGCAGGCAGCGCAGGCGAGGGCGGCTGAGCAGGCCAGGGTCGAGGCCAGGAAGAAGGCTGTGGTTGCCCCCATGGGCAGCATCGACCCTGCCAGCCTGGACTTCGACTTCACCTGCAAGGTGGATGACGGCCATGCCGATCTTGAGAACGCCGATCTGAAGCCGGTGCGCGTCTTCGCAGGGGGCGGCCACACCTACCTGCAGATGCCGCCCGACATGAAATACACCGACGCGCCAGCCGTGTTCAACGTCACCAACGGCCAGACTGAGCTGATGAACAGTCGCCTGGTGCATGGCTACTACATCATCGATGGCCTGCCGCAGACGTTCAAACTGGTCGTCGGCGTGGGCAAGGGCGCCAGCAGCGTGACATGCCGGCACGGTCAGGCAGGTGGTGGTGGCTGGTTCTCTGGGCGGTGAGGGCGCGTCATGACTGAAGCGATTCAAGACGACAAGCCCCTGGACGAGAGTCTGCTCAACCAGGACCTCAACGGCGCCGCGGCGCCCAAGAAGGGAGGAGCCCTGACCATCAAGGGCACGCCGCGCGAAGGCGGAGCGCGCCTGAGCAAGAACTTCAAGAAAGTCGCCTTCATCGGCGGCAGTGTCGTCGTCGGTGGGATGGTGATCGGCATTCTGACGGCCGGAAACAAGAGCCAGCCCGCTGAGAGCTCGGGGACGACCGCCATGGTCGGGCAGACATCGCCGGACGTCGCTGCCATGCAGCGCGCGGCTCAGCAGCATTTGGGCGAGCCTGTGGCGGCGTCTTCCGATCCAACCGGCAACGCCGTATCTTCGCCCGTCGGCGCAGCCAGCAGCCCGGGCGCGCCTTTGAACCACCCGAACAACCCCGGCGCGGCATTGCATGCCAGCGGCGAGCCGCCGCAACTCACGCCGGCCCAGAAGTACCGCCGTTGGCTGATCGAGCAGCACTACAAGGATCTGGAAGGCGCCATATTGGCGGACCAGACTGCACACTTGGCCAAGACAAGCACGGGGAGCGTGGGAATGATGGGCAGCATCCAGTCCCAGGCCGCAGCCCCATCGCGAGCCGATGCACTGCGCAGCCTCACGGCTCTGGCCGCAACACCCCAGGGCGCGGCTGATTCCAACCTCCAGAAAGCTCTGGCGGCACTTCAGGGCGCCTCGGGTATGGCTGGTGATGCCCAGAGCCCGCAAGCCCAGAACAAGGCGTTCCTGACCAGCCAGGAGCGCAAGGCGTCCAATGGCTACCTCGATGCGGCGGCGCAACCGCCGATCAGCAATCATGAACTGTTCGCCGGCGCCGTCATCCCTGCGGTCATGCTGACGGGCATCGACAGCGATCTGCCGGGTACGATCACAGCGCAAGTGCGGCAAACGGTCTATGACAGCCTCAATCCGGCCGTGGTGCTCATTCCTCAGGGCACCCGCATCATCGGCGAGTACAGCAGCGAGGTGGCCTATGGCCAGAGCCGTGTACTGGTGGCCTGGAATCGGTTGATCTTCCCCAACGGCGCCATGATGGACCTGAAGGGGATGAGCGGCACGGACGGGGAGGGCCAGGCCGGATTCCACGACGAGGTCGACAACCATTACATGCGGATCTTTGGCAGTGCCGTCTTGATGAGTCTGCTTGGCGTGGGCGCGCAGCTGAGCCAGCCGCAGAATGCCGGCGCCCTCAACACCCCGTCTGCGAGCCAGCAGGCGGCCTCAGCCCTGGCTCAGCAGATGGACAATGTCGGCACCAACCTGCTCAATAAGAACCTGAGCATCCAGCCGACGCTGACGATCCGGCCGGGCTATGCCTTCAACGTGCTGGTGAACCGCACGATGATTCTGCCGCCGTATGCGGGGCAGTAGGGTGGCACCCAGGGCATGTAACATGGCATGAAATATGGTATCGACGAACTAAGTATATGAAAATAATGTAGAAATCGATACCCCTCTCTCCGCCACCATTGTCCCCGATCGCCTCGGAATGTGCGGGGTGGGAGAAGCCCCCTGTTTATCCCAATGCGCGCGTGCGCTTCAACCGCCGCCCACATTCGCTTCCTCATCGGCTGACCGGCCGCATGCGCTGGCCGCATGGGCAAGCCTATTGAATCCCGCACGGAAGCCCATCATGCGCTACATGCTTTTCCTGCTGGCCCTGCTGGTCGCCCCCATGGCGCACGCCGGGCAGCAATTCCCCCTCGCGGACGCGCGACCGAACCCGCAGACGACACCTGGAGCCATCGATCCGCGCGTGACCCAGCACAACCTTGGCGAGACCATCTGCCGGTGGGGCGGCTACACGCGCAGCGTGCGGCCTCCGGAAGGCTATACCGAGCGCCTGAAGCGCCGCCAGGTGCGTGCCATGTATGGTTACGGGCACCGCCTGGGGGCGTTCGAGGAGGATCACCTGATCAGCCTTGAGCTGGGCGGCAGCCCCACAAGTCCGCGCAATCTGTGGCCGGAACCGCACAAGGTGCGGGGAGGATGGGGGAGCTATGCGAAGGACCGGCTTGAAAACCGGCTGCACAACATGGTGTGTCACGGCGAGCTTTCCCTGCGACAAGCGCAGCATGTGATCGCAACGGACTGGATCCAGGCCTATAAGCAATACATCGGCCCGGCACCGAATCCAAACCCGATGCGCTGGCAAAGGCCCGGCGAATAGCCCGCCTTCCTTCCCCGCCATCAACGGCGCGGTGTGCGCACGCCAAGCTTCTCTGCCCGCAGGGGGCCATCCGCCGGGTACTGGAACAACCGCATTGGGTGGATTGCCATCCGAGGCGGGGGCCAGTGGACCGAGTATAGGATCGGCGGGCAAGCATGAGGCGTCCTGGGCCGGTGCTCGGCCTGCGCCGCAAACCGGGGCTGCCGGCCGAGGAGGGCACCGGCGAGCCATCGCTGATTGCCTATGGCGGCATCCATCTGGCCAGGCGCTGTCGGGCTCCGTGAGGAGCGCGAAGCGCGGATTGGGGGCGACGCAGGTGGGAAGATGCCTGTCGGCATGCCGGCGGGATCCATCGGGAACTCGGACCGCGCTTCAGGCGCTTGGTGTCCGACGCCGACACGGCTTGCGAATCCTCGCCGGCGCCGACGGGCGGGTGGCGTGCGGACGAAAGGGCGAAGCACCTCCTGCCGTGCGGTCCGTAAGGTGCCACCGTGCGGACGCATCGCCCACAACATCTTCGGCGCCCACCCGGCGGTTCAGGCGCGGGCAGCAGCCCCGCCGCTGATGTCTTTGAGCCGGACAGGCTTGCCGATGGCGTACCCTTGGCCGTGGTCTATGCCGAGTTCGCGCAATACTGCGAGAATGGCCTCGTTTTCCACGCACTCGGCGATCACCTGTTTGCCCATGAAATGTCCGATTTCCGTGATCGACTTGGCCACCGCATAGTCCGATGGGCTGTCGTCCAGATGCCGGATGAACGTGCCGTCGATCTTGAGAAAATCAACCGGCAGGTTTCTCAGGTATGCGTATGACGATAATCCCGTGCCGAAATCATCCAGCGAAAATCTGCATCCTGTTTCGCGCTTCAGGCGAAGCAGGAACTCGCTGCCAGCGGAGAGGCTGGAGATGCCGGCCGTTTCCGTTACCTCGAAGCAAACCCGGGCCATCGGGACCCCGAGGACGCGAGCCTTGTCGACGATGAAATCGATCATGGTGGGATCATTGATCGACGCGCCCGAGAGGTTGATCGATAGGTTCCCGGTCCGGTGCAATGCTTCCGGAAAGGCCGCCATCCAGGCAAAGGTCTGTTCCACGACCCAGCGATCGACCGCATTGATGCGTCGGAACTGTTCCGCTGCCAGGATGAACTCTTGCGGCGAGGCCAGTTGCCCATGCTCGTCGCGTACCCGCAGCAAGATCTCCGAATGATCGATGCGCATGGGCCCTCGCAGGGAGGCGATGGGCTGCACATGGAGATCGAGCATCCCCGTGGCCAACAGATTGTCGATTCTTGCGGCCCACTTCATGGCGCTATTCCGCGAGAAGGGGCCGCTCGCCTCAGAGGCATGGACCTGCACCTGATTGGCCCCCCGTACCCGTGCGGCGCGGCAGCATGACTCCGCGTCCTGCAGGATGGCTGTCGCGCTCTCGTGAAAGGGCTCGAGGATCGCGATGCCCGCGCTGAAGGAGACGGCAATCTTCGAGTCTCCGGCAACAAAACGGTAATCGCCGATGGCCCGTTTCAGCGTCGCGATGGTCTCCAGCGCGGTGCTCACTTCGCAATCTTCGAGCAACAATCCGAACTCGTCTGCGCCGATGCGCGCGAGATCGTCCCCATATTTGCCCAGCGCCGCGCGGAAAAGGCCTGCCGCCTCCTTGAGGAGGCGATCCCCCCCCTCATAGCCGAAGGCGCTGTTCACCATGCTGAATCCGTCCAGGTTGATGTAGCAGACGACATGGCGCATCTGGTCCTCGCGCGCACGCGCCAACCGCGCGGTCAGGTGCTGTTCGAATGCACGGCGGTTGGCAAGCCCGGTGAGCTTGTCATGCGTCGACTCGTGGAGCAGCTCACGATGCATCTTCTGCAACGTTGCGAATTGGGCACGATCCAGGACGCTCTCGCCGCCATCCGCCAGGACCATGGCGGTGCCTTGTCGCAGCCGTTCCGCAAGATCGTCAAGCGTCAACGTGGCTTCGCGTTGTCCGCGGTGATCGGTGAAGACATACCGATCGAAGTGTTCGGCGATCCAGGTGAGCCGCAGCCGCTGCGGTCCCTGGCCGTGATCGACCAGCATCCATTCGCCGGCTTTGAGGCGGCGTGCGCGGTTGCGCCATTCGGTCAAAGGTTCCGGCCCGCTCGGAATGGAGCTCTCCGCGGGGACTTCGCGTGCCCCGTGCGCCGCCTCCGTCTCACAGGCGGCCAGGACTTCCTGGAGGTTGAGCTCGTACGCCTTAGTCTGAAGTCGGATGATCCCGCCGACCTCTCTCATGACGCCTTCGAGCATCGCGGGCGTGAGGTCCTCTGCGTTGACCAGAGAATCAAGGGCCTGGCCAATGCGTTTCGCGATGGTGGTGTTCTTGCCGTCCCCGCCGAAAGCCTCCAGTTGGGCTATGCCGTTAATCACTTGGCGCGCCGGGTGAGACTTGTCGATGAACAGCGAGTCGTCCCGTATCGCGAGCTTGATCATCGGCACGAGCACCTGCTGCAGCCAAGGCTTAACGACGTCGGGTATCAACTGGTCGGCGAGCATCGCCTCATAGAGGACGCTCGAAATCTCGAGAATTCGGGCCTCTCGGTCGGAGAGCCGCTTGCCGGTCGGCTCCCTGTGCTGCAGCAACGACAAGACATGTGATTTGAGGTCCGGAGCCGTGCGGGCCGCCGCGGCGCCGCCGCCCGGATACAACTGAAGCTGGCCCAGGGCGCGAATGATATCTTCGGGCGTGAACGGCGGCGGGCTCGGCGTTTTCTCCGGAGCGTTTGCCCCGCCCGGCATCCGCGTAGGCGCCGGCGGGTGCGATGCCGGGTGCACGGACTGCCGTCCAACCCATTGCCGGAGGCTTCTGAGGTCATCAATGAGACCATACCAGTCGCGTGCGCCTGGATTCGCCGGCGATGCAGGGCGACCCGCCGGCGGGGGGGCGTCTTCGCCCGATGTGAATCGTGCGGGCGGCGGCACGGTATTGGGTTGGGGCGGCCGAACCTCCGGTCTGGGTTGCCGCGCTGCGGCACCGGGCGGCTTCGCGGCGGCCGGGGCGATGGCGTTGTCGATCAAATGCCGGCTGATTTCGGTATACATCTGGGTTGCCTGGGCGGCAAACGCGTCCCGAAACATTGTGTGGACGGCGATGAACGGCTTGCGGGGCAGTTCCAGAGTGCGAATCGTGTCTTGAAAGGCGCGGCCGATGCGAGTGGGCCCGAAAGGGTTGTCTTCCTTGCCGAGCGGTGACGGGAACAACCGCGCAAGTCGGGTCTCGAAGTCGAACAGCGGACCCTTGGCTCCCTCTTCGACCCTCTGGGCCATTTCGGTCAGGGCGAGCCAATCTTCAAAGTCGGTGTCCTCCATCAAGCCCAGGCCCGATTCGGGAACCACCAGCTCCCGGCTGGGCGCGGTGGAGTCTGGGCGTGTTTGGGCCAACATCTCCGTGACGGCGGTTCCGAAAGTGCGCAGGAAGCCCTCGCCTTGCCGGGTCAAGATTTCCGCCGCGTTGTAGCTCTCGAGCTTCTCCGCCTTGTCCTCCGTTTTGCCGGCGATGATGAGGAATCGCTCCGGGGCCTGCTTCAAGAAGCCGTGTGCGATCGAAAGCAGATGTCGCTCGGCCGTCTTTCGCATAACTTCAAGCAATGTCTCGGCAAGGGTGCGGTCCGGTATGTCCTGTCGATTTTTCGGGGCCGACGGGCCCGCGTCCACCGGATGGGCCTTTGCGTACGCGTGGAGCGCATGGATCGCGGCCAGTTCGGGGTCGATCAACGCGATGCCGGCCCCTCCCTCGTGGATCCGGACCACGCGTCCCCGGAAGCGAAGATCCTGCCGTTGGGTGCCCGCAGCGACGGAACAGCGGATCTCGACAATCTTGTCGGGTGGGAGGCTGTCGGCCGTTGGCGCATCCCCGAGGGCGACGAACAGGCCGCCTAGGCAAAAATCCTGGATCTCGGCGGGGTGGTCGGGCCTTCCCGGCACGCCCCAGACGGCCGTCAGCCGGATCGGGTGACGGGCGAAGAATCGCTTGTCGGCGCCGGACGGCTTGCTGTCATGAACGTTTCCCATCGGTTTCGAGCTGCCCGCCCTCCCCTGATTGAGATCTTTATTTCCGGCGGGCTGGTGCGCGGTCTGAAAAAAACGCGTCCTTGACGCGTGACCAAGCCGTGCCACGCCGGCTGTAATCCGATGATACTATTTTGTAAGGGGCGTGGGACGCCAATTTTTGGGCGGTCTTCCAGGAGATGTTCTCGGAGAATGTTCTCGGAAGAGGCTCGCGGCGGGCCTTTGGGGGCGAGGCGGGGAGATCACGGCGCCTCGCGCGCGACTCGGTTGCGCTTGTTATCGGCCCGGCATGTGCCACACTCCAGGCAGTGACTGAGGTTACCGGCCGGAAGGATGTCCAATGATTGCGGGCAACGAACGCAGCCTACACGTGATCGCCGTCCCTTCGGGAGCGGGCGCTCAGGATCCCCGTTGCGAGGAAGGCCCGGCGGCGCTCATTGCGGCCGGGTTTCTGGATCGATTGGCGCACACGGGGCGCCCGCTGTCCTGGGAAGCCATCCCCCGGCCTTCGTCTGAGCTTGGCCGCCTCGATGCGGTCGCGGAAGTCTGCGCGGGCCTCGCCCAGAAGACATACGAGGCAGCGGTAGCGGGCCATCTGCCGGTGATTGTCGGAGGCGACCATGCCATCGCCGTCGGCACATGGAGCGGCGTCGCGCGTGCCTTGGACGATAGGGGCGGGCTTGGCTTGCTGTGGCTCGACGCGCACATGGACGCGCACACGCCAGACACCACGCCCAGCGGGGCATTGCATGGGATGCCCGTGGCGGCCCTGCTGGGGCACGGTTTCCCCGCGCTGACCCGACTGCACGGCCTGCGCCCGGCGCTGCTGCCGCAGCACCTTTGCCTGGTCGGCATCCGCAGTTTCGAACCCGGCGAGGCCGCCCTCTTGGCACGGCTGCGCGTCCGCGTTGTCCATATTGACGAGGTGCGCCGACGAGGGCTTGGCGCCGTGGTGGCCGACGCCTTGAACATTGTCGGCTCAGGCACTGCGGGGTTCGGGGTCAGCATCGATCTCGACGTTTTCGATCCCCTCGAAGAGCCCGGTGTCGGCAGCGCCGCGCCCGATGGGCTCTTCCGGCGCGATCTTTGCGAGGCGCTCGCGCCTGTCCTCCGGCATCCGAACCTGGTGGGCCTCGAGATCGCCGAATACAACCCCTATCGCGATGCCGACAACGCTACGGCGCAGGCGGCGATTGCGCTTGCGCAACTGCTCGCGACCTAGGAAATGTGTGTCGTCTGCCATGCGGACATGGCGCACTCGCGGAGGGGGGCGGACGTCAGGCGCAAACGGCCTTTGAGGACGAGGGGCCATGAAAAGCGGGCATCTCCGAAGAGATGCCCGCTTTGACCTGCGATTGGCGCGCCCGGCAGGATTCGAACCCACGACCCCTTGGTTCGTAGCCAAGTACTCTATCCAACTGAGCTACGGGCGCGAGGGCAAGATTATACAACGGAAGGCGTTCGGCAACAACAGCGATATGAACTATCGAGTTGCATCGCAAATAATGTTACCGAAGGAGGGTGGGAAAAAGGATCGTTGCATCAAATTGATGGTTGCCGAAGGAACAGAGGTGACCATCAATGGGAAAGCACGAGAGGCGCGCGTATCTCGAACAGATCCGGGGACGCTATCAACGCGCCAAGCGGGCGGATAAGGCGAAGATCCTCGACGAATTTTGCGCCGTATGCGGGTATCACCGCAAGCACGCCATACGGCTTTTAAAACGGCGCAAGAAGGCGCAGCCCAAGGTGCGGCCGGGCCGCAAGCCGCGCTTCGATCATCCCCTGCTCCTGCAGGCCGTACGAACGATCTGGTTGGCCAGCGACCAGATGTGCTCCAAGAAGCTGAAGGCTGCACTGCCCCTTTGGATTCCCCATTATGAAGCCGAATACGGCCCTCTGGAGCCGGCCGTGAAGGCGCTGCTCGATGAGATCTCAACCTCCACGCTGGATCGACTGCTCAAACCCATCCGGGTGGAGATGCCCGGTAAGGGCCTGTCGCCTCACAATCGCCCTGCCCACACTTGGGGCTTGGTGGGCCGCCCTTTGTGCAGTTTGGCACAGACCGCGGTCGTCTCTTGCGCCATCGTCTCGTTTCGCCGTATAAAGCTCTTTGCGCGCCGGCCGTAATCGAGATTAGGCATGGAAGGCTTAGCGCGATGGACACCCGCAGTGGCATAGGCCGGAATAAGGGATCGGGAAGTGGATAGGGAAGCATTGTCGGTGGAGCGTACCGGAGAGAAGGGGTCCAGCTCGGATCGGTTCACGATCGTCAAGCGGCTTGGGGAGGGCGCGCAAGGGCTCGTCTACCTCGCCAACGATACCTACCTTGGCCGCGAAGTGGCGATCAAGAGCATTCATCTGAAGCGCTCGCGTGCGGGCGACGGCCACGCCATGAAGCGCTTGCTGGAGGAGGCGCGCATCGTCAGCCGCCTTCGCCATCCCAACATTGTGACGCTCTACGACGCCGGCGAGCGAGAGGGCGAGCCGTATTTGGTCTTCGAGTACGTCCAAGGCGAGACCCTCGACCACTGGGCAAAGACCCATGCTCCTCTGTCGATCGCGGCCTGTGTCGACATCGTGCGGCAGATTCTGGCGGGCGTGTCCTATGCGCACGAGCAGCAGGTCATTCATCGCGATCTCAAGCCGTCCAATATCATGATCGACCGCGAGGGCATGGCGCGAATCATGGACTTCGGCATCGCGACCAGTCTTTCGGCGCGAGCCGCTGACGGTGGTCTGACGCTGGGCACGCCGCTTTATCTTGCGCCGGAGTGCGCGACGCAAAAAACGGCGACCCCCCAGTCAGACCTGTTTTCCGTCTCCCTGATGCTCTATGAGCTTCTCGCGGGGGAGCATCCTGTCCGGGGAGCGGCCAATCGGAAAGAGGTGTTGGACCAGATCCTCCACCGGGACTTCGATCCCCCGTCGCGCCATAACCCGCAGGTAGACGAGAAGCTCGATAGCCTCGTGATGCGGGGGCTCGACAAGGATCCCCAGGCGCGCTTCGCGAGCGCGGAGGCCATGTCGCAGGCCTTGGAGGATTATCTGGCGCCGCACGAAGACGCGCCGGAGGGCGTCGCCGAGTCAAGCCAGAGCACGCTCGACTTCCTGCTTCGGCGCATGCGCCACAAGAGCGATTTTCCCGCCCTTTCGCAGGCGATCAGTGCCGTCAACCGCATCGCCGCCGATGCGGAGCACGGCAACGTGGCGAGCCTTTCGAATGCCATCCTGAAGGACTTCGCCCTCACCAACAAATTGCTGCGACTCGTCAACGCCGCCCTGTACAACCAGTTCGGCGGCGCGATCAGCACAGTGTCCAGGGCCGTCGTCATCCTCGGCTTCGATACCGTGAAAAACATCGCGGTGACCTTGATGCTTTTTGAGCACCTGCAGCACAAGGCGCAGGCCGAGGAACTCAAGGATGAAATGGTGGCCGCGTTCTTCACGGGTGTCCTGGCGAAGCAGTTGGCCTCACGGGGCGCCGCCAAGGACGGCGAAGAAGCCTTCATCTGCGCGCTGTTCCAGAGCCTGGGCCGCCTGCTCGCGCTGTTTTATTTTCATGAAGAAGCCGTTGAAATCAACAAGCTTATCGAACAGAAGGGCATGACTGAAACCAATGCGTCGGCGGCGGTCTTGGGGCTGTCCTACGAGGAGCTCGCCATCGGCGTCGCGCGTGCCTGGCATTTTCCCGAAAAGATCCTGACCAGCATGCGAACTCTGGGCGAAGAGCCCGCCAAGCCGCCCCAATCGCCGGCGGAGCGACTGCGGCTCCTGTCCAACCTTGCCTCCGAACTGAGCCGCGCGGTGACCATTGCCGAACCGGATAAGAAGGGGGAGGGCGTCAAGGCGGCGGCTGCGCGCTTCAGCGGTGCCCTGGGCGTGTCCGAGGGGCAGTGCCTGGCCAGTCTGGACGACGCCGTCGGCGAGTTGCATGCCGAGGCGTTCGTGCTGGGCGGCATTTCGCCCCACAGCCGGATGGCGAAGCGCCTCGCAGGCGCGGCGGGCGGGCATTCCCTCGGGGCGTCGGCGCGCGCCGCACAAGACACGGACCGACTCGTTGACACCGGTCTTCAGGAGACGGTGCTTGAGACCGCCACGGTGGTCGCCGAGGATGTCGCCGCACCGGATGGGGAAGAAGGCCACGTGATCCTGACGGCGGGCATCCAGGACATCACCAACACCCTGGTCGGCGAATACTCGCTCAATGACTTGCTGCGGATGGTGCTGGAAACCATGTATCGTGCCATGAAGTTCTCGCGGGTGGTTTTCTGCTTCAAAGACGCGCGAGCGAATGCCATGATGGGCCGCTTCGGCTTCGGCGCGGACGTCGAGCGGGTGCTGAAGCAATTCCGCTTCTCCTTGGACTTCACGCCCGACGTGTTCCACGTGGCGCTGAGCAAGGGACTCGACATCCTCATCAGCGACGTCGGCGCGGAAAATATCAAGGACCGGATTCCGCCGTGGTTCCGTACCGGCGTGGGGGCGCCGTGTTTCATCATATTTCCGGTCATCGTCGATAAGAAGATCGTCGGCATGTTCTATGCTGACCGGCTTGATTCCGGAGCCCTCACCATCGGGCCCAAGGAGCTCAGCCTGCTCAAGACGCTGCGCAATCAGGCCGTTCTGGCCATCAAGCAGAAGATCTAGCGGATCGGCCGCTGCGCGAGGCGAGCCTGTCGCCCTGCGCTCACGGCACGAGAACGATCGGGCAGGGCGCTGCCGAACGCAGCGCCTCCACTTGCACCGCCTCCCGCTGATTCGTCGGACAACCCGTGACCACGGCGGCTGCGTTGACGGCCCGCAGATCGGCGGCGAGCTGCCGCCCGTTCGCCAAGGATATGACGGAAATCCGTGCCGCGAGCCCTCTTGCCCGAATCCATCCGAGCGCTTCGTGTCGCAAGACATCGGGGGGGGCGGCGGCGATCCACGCACACAGCCCGAAATCCTGGCCTTGGGCCAGCCGCGCCGCGGCCGACAAGGTGGCCGCGAACCGGGTGGCGTCTGTGAGCACGGCTGCGATGCACCCGCGGCGGGGAGGCTGTGTCCGCTCCCTGCGGGCGGGGATGCTCGGGCGGCCGACGCGAGGCGATGCGTCTGCCGGTGCCATGACGACAAGATCGCCGCCTCGGCGCCGCGACAGGACTTCGGCGAAGAGCTGGCCGCGCACGGCTTCGAACGACCAAGCAAGCTTCGAGGGGCCGGCGACATCGGCCATAAGCGCTCGCATCCGGGCGCGCTGCAGCCTGAAGAGCCGTTCCACGTCCTGTTGCGCCAATGGGCGCTCCAACGCGGACAGGCGGCCGACCTCGCGGGCGAAGGGAAGGCTGGCCAGGCGGACAAGATTGACGTCCTCCACGAACACGCCGAGAAGCGCCACGTGCAGCTGCTCGGCGAGGACCAGCGCGGTGTCCATCACCGACCTTGCGAGCGTGGTGGGGGCAAGCGATGCGACGATGCGCGAAGGGGAGCGGGCGGGTGTGTCCGCTTCACTCGGGTTTGCGTCGGGATTTTCCAATCTTTTTGCTTTCCATAAAGGACTGGCGCAATGCGAACAGATGACGCAGGCGCGCGCTCACCCGATCATTGACGGTGCCGGGAGGGAAGCGGCCGGCTTCGTCGGCGGTGCCCGCCGGCATGCCCGTGAGGAGTTCCATGGCCTGGTCGACATGGTCGACGGCAAAGACGTGGAAGCGACCGGCGCGCGCCGCGTCCACGACATCCTTGCGCAGCATGAGCTGTTGGGCGTTGCTGCAGGGGATGATCACGCCGTGGCTGCCATCGAGTCCGCGCGCCCGACAGATGTCGAAGAAGCCCTCGATCTTTTCGTTGACCGCGCCGATGGCCTGCGCCTGGCCAAACTGGTTCACGGAGCCGGTGATGGCGAGAGATTGGACGATCGGCAGATCGGCGAGGCTCGAGAGCAGGGCGCACAGCTCGGCCATCGATGCGCTGTCGCCGTCGATCATGCCGTAGGACTGCTCGAAGGCCAAGGTCGCCGACAGCGCGACGGGGCGATTCCTGGCATAGCGGGCGGCCAGGAACGCGGACAGGATGAGCACGCCCTTCGAGTGGATGGCCCCGCCGAGGGCCGCTTCCCGTTCCACGTCGATGAATTCCCCCTCGCCCAGGCGGGTCGTGGCCGTGATGCGCGTGGGTTGGGCGAAGGCGAAATTGCTGAGCATGATCACCGAAAGGGCGTTGATCTGCCCACAACGCGAGCCGCCCGTGTCGATGAGCACGGTGCCGCGCAGGATCTGCTCGTGGAGCCGCTCGCGGAGCCGGTCGATGCGATGCGTCGCGGAATCGATCGCCTGCTGCACGTCGGCCTGGCCGGCCAAGGAGCGGCCGGATTGGCGCGCCCAATAGTCCGCCTCGCGCACCAGGTCAAGGATGCTTTCGACATGCGTGGAGAGTCTTTCGGCATCGCCCGTCAGGCGCGCGCCGTGTTCGATGATGCGGGCGACTGCCGCTTGATCGAAGGGCATGAGGCTCGCCTCGTGCACCAGGGTCGCAATCAGGCGGGCGTAGAGCAGGGAATGGTCGTGCGAGCGGGGGATCTCCTCGTCGAAATCGGCGGCAATCTTGAAGAGCTTGCCGAATTCCGGGTCGTAGGCCTGAAGCAGATAGTAAATGAAGGGTTCCCCAAACAGGACGACCTTCACCTCGAGAGGCATCGGGGCAGGTTCCAGCGATACCGTGCTGACGAGGCTCAGCATCTGGCCGAGCGATTCGATGCGTACCTCGCGCGCCTGCAGCGCCCGCTTGAGTCCTTCCCATGCGAAGGGCTGGGCGAGAACCTTGTGGGCGTCGAGCAGGAGGTAGCCGCCGTTGGCCAAATGCAGCGCGCCCGGCTTGACGAGCGTGAAATCGGTCAGCAGTGCCCCCATCTGCGCGATGTGCTCCACGCGGCCCACCAGGTTCGGATACTGCGGATTGTCCTGAAAGACGACGGGTGCGCCCTTCGCGGCGCTATGGTCGACCAGCACGTTCACGCGGTAGCGATTGAAGGTCGAGGCTTCCGCGAGCGGCATCCCCAGCAAGCCTGTCTGAGACTCGTCGCGCTTGCGGAATCCTTCTTCGTTTTCGAGGACATCGCTGCGCACCTCGGCGAGATAGGCGAGGACGGGGGGATAGGCGCCAAAGGCCTCCTTCAGCTCGTCGATCAGGTGGCCCACCGCCGCCAGCGTGATGTCTTCGTTGAGTCGGCGCAGTCTCTCGCGCCTTTCCTTGCGCCACTGGGGCACCTGGCGGATGATCTTCTGGAGCCTGGCTTGGAAATCCGCAATGAGTCGCGCGAGGCGCGCCTTTTCCTCGCCGGGCAGTTGGTCGTAGGCCTCCGGGGTGATGACCTCGCCCTCCCGCATGGGAGCGAGCGCAAAGCCGCTCGGCGTGTGCAGGAGCGCAATGCCGGCGCCGGCCGCCTCGTCGCCCAGCGCCTTGAACGCCTTGTCCTGGCGCTCGCCGAACTCGTCGTCAATCTCCTCGGCCTTTGCGCGGTACTCCTCGCTCTCGAAGGCGGCCGGAATGACCGCGCGCAATTCCTCGACAAGATGACGCATCGCCTCGCGCAGGCGAACGCCCACGCCGGGCGGCAGCGTAAGGCACCGCGGCTTGTGGGGTTCGTCGAAGTTGTTGACGTAGCAGCAGTCGGGCGGCGTCGGCTCCTGGCGCGCCAAGTCGTCCAGATAGCGCTTGACGAGCGTGTGCTTGCCGAGCCCCGTGGGACCCAGCACGAAGAGGTTGTAGCCGTCTCGATGCACGCCAAAAGCGAACCGCAACGCGCTGAGTGCCCGCTCCTGGCCGATCGCCTCGTCGACCGGCGGCAAATCATCGGTGGTTCGGAAGGGGAGTTCGGCGAGCGCGCAGGGGTGATATAGCTGCTCAGCGGGAAGTGCCTGCGTGGTCATGGGACTTCCTTGGTTCTTATCGATGGGACAAGCCTTCTCCCTCATTATATGCAATCCGCCCGACCGCCCCTGCAACCCGCGCCCCAGGGATCTGTGCGGGCCCCGATCTCGGCAGCCGGCCGAAAATCTTGTATGATGGCGCTCTCCAAT
The DNA here is from genome assembly GCA_021788645.1 of Pseudomonadota bacterium. Classification (GTDB taxonomy): domain Bacteria; phylum Pseudomonadota; class Gammaproteobacteria; order Burkholderiales; family JAKAFK01; genus JAKAFK01. The sequence continues at coordinate 3,478 of JAJYKK010000034.1, read as the reverse complement.
CACGCTCGCCCGTTTGTATGAAAACCACTTTTCTGGACTTTGAGCAACCGATCGCGGAACTTGAGGCCAAGATTGAAGAACTTCGCTATGTCCAGGACGATTCCGCCCTGGACATCTCCGAAGAGATCGGGCGGCTTCAGAAGAAGAGCCAGGCGCTCACGAAGGAGATCTACGCGAAGCTGTCGCCGTGGCAGATCTCGCAGGTGGCGCGCCATCCCCAGCGTCCCTATTCGGCCGATTACATCCAGCAGATCTTCTCGGATTTCCAGGAATTGCATGGCGATCGGTGCTTCGCCGACGATCCGGCCATCGTCGGCGGGCTGGCGCGACTCAATGGGCAGCCGGTGATGGTGATTGGGCACCAGAAAGGCCGGGACACCAAGGAGAAGATCCACCGCAACTTCGGCATGCCGCGCCCGGAAGGCTATCGGAAGGCGCTGAGGCTCATGCGCCTGGCGGAGAAATTTTCCATCCCGGTCCTGACATTCATCGACACGCCCGGGGCCTATCCCGGGATCGGGGCCGAGGAACGGGGACAGTCCGAGGCGATCGCACGCAACCTTTATGCGATGTCCGGGCTGCGCGTGCCCATCGTGTGTACCATCATCGGTGAGGGCGGTTCCGGCGGCGCCTTGGCCTTGGGGGTGGGCGATGTCATGCTGATGCTGCAGTATGCGACCTACTCGGTGATCTCGCCGGAGGGCTGCGCCTCTATCCTGTGGAAGAGCGCGGACAAGGCCGCAGAAGCGGCCGAGACGCTGGGGATCACCGCTAACCGCCTGAAGACCCTGGGGCTCGTGGCAAGGATCGTCAACGAGCCGACCGGCGGGGCTCACCGTGACCTCGACGCCATGGCCCAGTCCCTCAAGAAGGTGCTGCAAGAATCCCTGCGAGAGCTGCAGGACAAGTCGCTGGACGAACTCCTGGCCGCGCGCTTCGCGCAGCTCATGGCCTATGGGAAATTCAAGGAAGTGCACGCCAAGTAGGCCCTCCGGGACGCCGGTGCCGGGCGCCCCGCAGGAGGCTTCCCGGGCGCATCACGGGGCGGGCCTCGAGGAACGTGTGGCGCAATGCCTGCGCGCCTTGCCGGCGGCCAATCGGCGCTTGGCGCTGGGCTTGAGCGGCGGCATGGATTCCGCCGTGGCATTGCATCTGCTTGCGCGGCTGCGCGAGGATCTGGCCTTCCGGTTGTCGGCGGTTCATGTCAATCATGGCCTGAGCCCGCAGGCGGCGGAGTGGGCCGATTTCTGTCGCGGCCTTTGCGAGGCGTCGCACGTACCGTTCACCGTCGTGGCGGTGGAGGTGCCGCGTCGCCCCGGCGAGAGCCTGGAGGCGCGGGCCCGCGAGGTGCGCCATGCGGTCTTCGCGGCCCAGGATGCCGACTATGTGGTGCTTGCCCATCACGCGGACGACCAGGCGGAGACGCTGCTCTACCGGCTGCTGCGCGGCGCGGGCGTGAAGGGAATGGGCGCCATGCGCACCGTGCGGGGCCCGGGTGAGGGCGTCTCGCCGGGCCTGTTGCGCCCCTTGTTGAGCGTCTCTGGGCGCGAACTTGCCGCCTACGCCGCGGAGCATGGCCTGCGATGGGTCGAAGACGAGGCCAATGCGGATTTGGCGTTCGACCGAAATTTCCTTCGCCACCGCGTCCTGCCGATGGTCGCGACGCGCTTTGCGTCCTATGCCCGGACATTGGGCCGGGCGAGCCGCAACTTCGCCGAGGCCTCGGCGCTTCTGGACGATCTTGCGCGGCTCGACGGCGGTCCGGGCCTCGCGGACCGACTCCCGGTGGAGCGCCTCCAAGCGCTTTCATGGACGCGTGCCAAGAATCTGTTGCGTTTCTTTCTGGAGTCGGCCGGCGTCAGATGCCCGGGCGCGCGCCGGTTGGAGGAGGCGCTTCGCCAGGTCCTGACCGCCGGCGCCGATGCGCAGGTCTGCGTCGATCTTGGGGACACGTTCCTGCGCCGCTACCGCGGCACACTCTATGTGACGGGGGAGGCATCCGTGCCCGACACGGGGCTGCGGCTGCCATGGGATGGCCGTTCCGTGCTGGAGTTGCCGCGGGACTGCGGCCGGCTGGCGAGCGTCGAGACGTGTGGGCAGGGCCTCATCCTGGAGCGGCTCCGACGCGACACGCTGACGGTGGGATTCCGGCGCGGCGGGGAGAAGTTTCGCACCGACGCGCGGCGCCCCTTGCGCGCGCTCAAGCACCTCTGGCAGGACGCCGCCATCCCCCCCTGGGTCCGGCCGCGCATGCCGCTTCTTTACTGCGGAGACACGCTCGTCTGGGCGGCGGGGTTGGGGGTGGCCCCAGGCTGGGAAGCCTCGACGGGTATCACGGGGCTCGTGATCGACTGGAGGGCGGCCGGCGCGCCGGCATCCTGGCCGTCACGGGCGGCGCTGCGCGGTGAGGATGCCCGGAAGACCTAGCCGTTGGATGGCCGTGAGCGCTTGCAAGGCTGTGCTGCGGCTGCCGAACGGGCCGACGTACAGCCGGGTCTGGGCGCGGACCGGGATGCCGGCTCGGCGCAGCTGGCTTTCGACCCGTGCGGCGTTGTCCCGGTCCGAGAACAGGCCCACCTCCACGATATAGGGTGCGGCGGGAGGGGGAGGGGCCTGGTGCGCGGTGGCCGGGGCGCTCGCGCGCATTGCCAGCCCGCCGGGAAGCGGCGCGGCGGGCACGCGTTCGGTGCGCGGCGCCGTGGGGCGGGGGAGCGAAGCCGCCGCCGCGGCGACTGGGCGTGGCGCGGTTCCGGCGGGTGGCGCGGCTTGAGCGACGAGACGCGCCAGCGGGGTGCGGCGGCTCGGCGCTAGGGTGGTGCGCATGGGACGCTGGGCTTGGCGGGCTGGGATGCGAGGCGCGGTGGGCGCCGGCTGCAGCACGAGGAGCACGCTAATGGCCGCCGCCACCAGCAAGACGGCGACCGCGAGGCGCTGCAAGGCGCGCCGACGTATCTCCCCTTGTTCGTCCGCGAACGCGGCGCTTGCCCCGTCGTCAATCATGGGCTTTCCTTAGACTTCGAGTTTGTTGCCCAGCGTCGTATGCTACCACGGGATACGGTGCGTACGGCCGGTTTTTCGCAGGGTTCCGGCAAGTGCGAGACGGTTTTGTGGCGCTCGTGCCCGACAGGGATCGCCTCTGCCGGTAGGCCGCTTCGGGATCTGCGGCGAGGATGCCCCCTCGACGGCGCGGCCGGCTTGGCGCCCCGCTGCGTCAACTTATTTGCTTTTGGGCAGCCCAAGGCCGAACGCCGTCCGGCAAACCTCCGTCGGCGCCAAGCATGCTCCTGCGACACGCTCCGGTTTTCCACCCAGTGACAGGAGCCGCCGCAGGAAGGGGAAATCGCCTCAAATCCCAGCAATTCTCAATGTGACCACGCTGACCCGCGCGGCTGGGATTTCGGTCGGTCGATGACGTAGGGGGCTGGACAAAAGCCGCGCGCTGTTGTATAACGTCGCTGGGCAATCATAATGATGCGAG
>JAJYKK010000033.1 GCA_021788645.1 Pseudomonadota bacterium | reverse complement strand
CGAAAGCCCCTTCTGAAACTGCACCTTGTTGATCCCCATTTGCGCATCTCCTCCCGAATGATGCGCCCATTTTCTACCCCAGCAGGCTCACCAAATGAGCCTGCTGAACATTGTGGCTAATTAGGTGGCGGGATCACATTCTCGCAGGAATGTGGCGACCCGATCGCCCGGCCTTCTTTCTGTTGCGGGGCGGCTTCTCTTCTCTGGCGCGGCCACCGATAATATGCTCTAATCCAAAATCGTGGTAGATTCCCAGGTGTGCGTCACTTGGAGCCGCGACGGTGACAGGTACGGCCAAAGGTCGCCTTTTATAGATATGCCGAACAATAAAACGAAGGCATCATCCGTCAGATGAACGACGTTACGCTAGACCTGAGCCCCTCATGGGATGTTGCGGCTTGTCGCCGTCCTCGCGCTGAAATGCGTTCCTTTTTCCGTCCCCGACATCGGCACGAGCAGATGGTCGTGACGTTGTCCCCGACCGGCGTGGGTTTTGTGCAAGTCAAGCGAACGGGGGCAAAGCCCGCCGTGACGCGATTCGGGCTCCACGAACTTGCCGCCCCGAATGTTCGTTCGCTGCGAACGCTTGGGCGGAAGTTTCAGGTCGACCGGTATCGCTTGTCTACGCTCCTCAATGCGGGCGAATATCAGGTAATCTCCATCGAAGCCCCCAACGTGCCGGAAGATGAGCTGAAGGACGCCGTCCGCTGGCGCATCAAGGATCTCGTCAATCACCCAGTCGACGATGTCACTATAGATGTGCTGAAGGTCCCCGGCACCGGCAGCCCATCCTCCAGGAACCGCTGGATCTATGCTGTCGTAGCCCCCAACAACGTCATCCGCGCGCGCATGAAATTGTTTCAGGAGGCCAAGTACGACTTGTCGGTGATCGATGTCCCGGAAATGGCGCAGCGAAACATCGCAGCGCTATTGGAAGCACCGGGGCAGTGCCTTGCACTCTTGTCTTTCAACGAGAGCGGCGCCCTTCTCACCGTCACTTTGGAGGGCGAACTCTACTTTTGCCGCCGGCTAAGCATTGCCCGCCCGCAACTTAGCCAGGCCGACGAGGCCGAAAGGCAGCTTGGTCGGCTCACGATCGAGCTGCACCGTTCATTGGACCACTTCGATCGCCAGTTCGCGTTCCTGTCCATCGAGCGACTGGTGCTCGCGCCTTTGCAAGGAGCCCCGGAGGTTGCGCAAGCGATTGCTCGGGATGTTTCTCTCCCGGTCGACGCGCTTGATCTCGGTGATGTCTTCGACTTGTCCGAGGCTGCCGAGCTTGAGGAACCGCACCAGCAATCACGCTTCTTTCTTGCGCTGGGCGCCGCTCTGCGCCAAGAGGAACCCGAAACTTGAGCAGCCAGATCAACCTCTTCGACCCGCGGCTGCGCCCGCCGAGGAAATTCTTTTCCACCGCTGCCATGGCGACCGCGCTTGGCGCGCTCTTCCTGGTGCTTGCCATGATCTATGGCGCCGAGCGGCACGAAACGACCCGTCTGCAGACGGCGATGGCGCGCTCCACAGGCGCGTTGGCGAGCGTGCAGACAAGGCTCGCCCGGTTGGCGGCAAGACTTCCCGAAGACCCGCGCGAGCAGGTCGGCCATCCAGGCGCGCACGCGGTGGGTGTGGCGCTAAATGCGGGGCGAGGCGGGTATGCACCCTACCTGGCGATGTTCGCCCGGCATAAGCTTGCCGGATTGTCGATCACAGGCATCACCATCGTAGGGGCCGACCATGAAATGACCATTCGAGGCACGGCGGCCTCGGCCGCCCTGGTGCCGCGCTACCTTCGCGAACTCGGAAAAGATGCCTTGATGCACGGCGCGTGCTTCGCGCTGCTCGATTTGCATCGCCCTCGAACCGGTCCGGCGCTGCCGGGTCGGCGAGCGCCCGATGTGGTTTTCGAACTGCGCACAACCCCTGGGGCGGAATGACAATGAGACGACGGATTGCCTTTTGGGCCGAGCGCGTGGACGCGTTGAGCCTGCGCGAACGCGTGCTGATCTTTGTGGGCGCCGCCGCCGTGCTCATCGCGGCATTCAACGGTCTTTGCTTGAGCCCCCTGCATGCACGCCAAGAAGCGCTCTCCACGGCGTTGGCGGCACGTCGGGCCGCCGCCTCCCAGGCCCATGCGGAGCTTGCCGCTGTCGAGCGGCGACTGGCGGCCGCTCGACAGCGGCGCGGAGGCGTTCGCGTCCATCGCCACCCGGGAGCCGTGCCTTCCCCCGCACCGGCATCACGCGGAGACGGATTGACGCCCGCACAACGGATGCCAGCCTTGCTCCAGGATCTCCTGACCCATGGGCCGGCCGTTACGGTGGTTTCGCTCACCACGCGGCGCGCGGTTCGTGTCAGGGACCCCGAGCAATCAGCGCCTAAGCGCGTGTCGGACCGGATGGGAACGCCTGGCGCCGTCTTCTACGGACACAGAGTGGAACTCACGCTGTCGGGGCCCGACTCCGACTTGCTGGCCTACCTGGAAGCCCTGCAGCGGCGCCCGTGGCCTATCTACTGGGCAGCGGTCAAACTCGACCGCTCACGATCTCATGGCGCGACGCTCACGTTGACGGTGTACACGTTAAGCCGGCACAAAGCGTGGCTTTCGCTTTGAGGTAGAAGCGGGCGCGAGGCCCGGCGATTTGCCTTCGTGGCATTATCCGCGGGGCCCGCATTCGAGTATTGCGCCGCCCCTGTCCGGGTTTGTTGATGGCGGGGCGCCGGCAGAGGCCGATCGCGATCTTCTAACGATCCTCTAACGGTAGGCCGTTACGATTCTGCTCCAAGGGTGTGCAAGGGGCGAGGTACGCGACATCGCCCAAGATAACTAAAGAATAAAACAACAATGAAAGTTCAAAAACCGCACAGTGATCTGTGCTGGGCGCCTCCTGCATTAGAGGGTTCGCTGCCGCTCGGGTCGTTATCGCACGACGAGGGCGCGGCAGCAGGGGAGCGCGCCGGGCCTGCGCCACGGGGAGTCCTCGCCATTCGCTTGCTTGGCGAAATGCAGGTCAGCGTCGATGGCGAGATCCGGACCTTGCGTTACCGGCACGTGCGTCTGCTGCTGGCCTACTTGGTCGTCGAGCGCCGGCCCGTCAGGCGCGAGGAGCTCGGCCGGTTTTTCTGGCCTCATGCCGAAGGCGATGCGGCCAACGGCTGTCTGCGGCAAGCGCTTTGCCATCTCAAGAAATGGCTCGGACCCGCCGCGGACTATCTTCACGCAACGCGCACCGCGATCGGCCTGAAGGCGTCCGCGCCCGTGTGGCTCGACATCGATGCCATGGACCATGCCGCGACGATGTGCCTCGCATCGGACGCGGGCGAGGCGGCCACGTTGTATCGTGGTCCTTTCCTGTCGGCGGAATCATCGGTCGGCCGCCGGTGGGATGCGTGGGTTGCGCGCCAGCGGGAGCGCGTGGACGAAAAGGCGGATCAGGTGTTCTCGGCCGTCCTCCAAGGGATCATACGATCGAAGGGAACCCATGCGGCGCTTCTTTGGGCCATGAAATGGGCGGCAGCGCGCCCGCTCGGGGAGGCGGCCCACCTCGCGCTCATGCGCCAGTTCGACGCTTGCGGACGCGGCGCCGAGGCCTTGGCGGCATTCGATTCATACACCAGGCGGTTGGCGGAGGCGACGGGACGCAAGCCCGCGTCCGCCCTCGTCGCCCTGCGCGACAGCCTCTTGCGGGGCGAGGCCGCGCGGCCTGCGCCGATCTTCTGGATGACGCGCAACAAGCCGGCGGGCAAGTTCCGGCCATCCTCCGAGTTCGTCGCCGTGCTTGCCGCGGCGCCGGAGAAGCCGCTGCATGAAATGGATGCCGCGACCCTCCAGGATCATCTTGTCCATTGCCTGGAGCTCGCCAGAACGATCGCCCCCGCATACGGGGGCTTGCTGCACGTGGCGGCGGACGGGGTGGTCGAGATTCGCTTCTATGCCCTGCCGGAGGCTGCCGTCGGGCGCGCCCTGGCCGCGGCCTTTGCGCTTCGTGGCGGCTGCGCACTTCACCGGCCGATCTTCCTGGGGATCGATTGCGGGCAAATGCTGGTGGATCCATCCGAGAAATTGGCGGTCGGTCTCGTGCCCCAGATCGCCCGTGTTGCCGCACGGCAGAATGATCAAGGCAGTGGCGTCATGCTGACCGAGGCGGCGTCGCGTCTGGCCTTTGGGGCGCGGGGATCTGCGCGTGGCGAGCCGACGGCCGTCATCACGGTCTGCGGCAGCGTGATTCCTGTTCATTGGCTCGCGGCTGCGACATTCCGCATGCCCCCCAATTCCTGTGCAGGATCGGCACATTGGGCTGACGGAAAGGGCACGCACAATGGGTGCGATCCCGAGGATTCAGCGAGAAGCCGAAAGTCGACCTGACCGCCCCCGCTAATTGCCCGTCAGGGGGCAGGCGCGGGCACGTATCCCCTCCCGCGGATCGCCGCCGACGTCCCTGACAAGAACGCTCGGCGTACATCCTCCCCGGCCGGAACGGCGCAATCCGCGACTGTACGGTGAAGTTCGCGCGCGACATAGTCTACGGCGCCAGGTCGTGAGCGGGTTGCTCTGGAGGTGAGCACGCAGGTGTGCCTCTCGTTCGACCGTGGCGGCTCGCGGGCGGGGGAGACCGGACGGATCTCGCAGGCGACTTGGATGCGGAAATCCGCAAGGGTGGGCGCGTTGGTGCTGAGGACAGTGGGGGGCATGCAACGCCCAGCTGATGCGGCAAGTTCGTACATGCCCCATTCCAGGCCTGCGCGGGCGGCTTGATAGGCGCGCCCGCGTTCCATGTACTGATCGGCGCTTGTTTCGCTTGTCGTCGCGACGGACACCAGGAATGCCCCGAGCGCTGCCAGGACCACCAGCAGGAAGATTGCGGCGACGAGGGTGAAGCCGGCATCGCGCGGGGGATGCCGTACGGCCGCTCGTGTCGAGTCGCTAGGGAACATCGCCGATGTTGTCCTCGGAATATAGGCTCAGGGATTGGGCCGTGCCGCCCGCATCCGGCTCCGACACGCGAAGCAGCACGGTGACCAGAGGGGCCCGAGTGAGCGGCCCGGGAGCGTATTGGAAGCGGCACCCGCTGACCTTGCTGGCCAGAAGCGCGTGGAGTGCATGCGCCGGGAACTGCGTGGGCTGGGCAGCGGAAATGGCATACCTCCAGTATCGCGTGAGGGTTCCCGCTCCCGGATCACATACGTAGCGGACCGGGTAGGCGGCGACATGATGGGGTGTTCGACTTAACGCAGCGGCGTCCTCACCCCCCCCTTCCTCCTGGAACTCCAGATACTGGGTCGCGCCTGCTTGCCGGACGCGCACGGTGCCGGGAAGGGCCCGTTCGAGGTCGCGGCGGATGCGCGTCGTCGCTAGGGCAAGAATATCCGTCAGTTCAGCGCGGTCGGTGGCCTGCACGTACGCCTGCACGGGATTCTCGATGAACGAAGCCGCCATGCCCGCCAGGATGCCGGTGATGACTATCACGACGATCAGTTCGACCAGCGTGAAGCCTTCCTGGCGGCCCTCCGACCCGGGCGACCCAAGGCCACGGTTTGTAAGGGAGGTCGTCATCCGCACGGATGCCCCGAATGGTTGACCCGGTAGCCTGACATCACGAGGCGCTCGCCGCTGGGATCGGTGACGGTTACCCTGATGAGGTAGGCCTCGCTGCTCGGGATATTGCCCAGGGCCGAGGGCGTCACCGCCGCGCTGAGCCGGTAGCCTCGGAGGCCCGGGACCCTCGTGTCATCCAAAGTCGTGATGGGGTGCATGGAGAAATGCCGGTAGTCGGTGACTGCGTCGAACATGAGGCGGTTTCCCGGCGTATAGGGGCCTTCGAAGCCCCCCTTTGGCGGGCAGAAGTCCTTGGACTCGATTTCGTCCAGCAGCGCTTCCGCCAGCGATGCCGACTGGATGCGCAGCAGGCCATCCGCGCTGTGGCGCACGTTGAAGTCCATGACCTGCAAGATCGCCGGCAGCGCAATGCCGACGATGGCGATAAACACGACCGCTTCAATGAGCGTGGCCCCGGTTTGGCCGTCCGACACCGGTCTCGCGCGAGCGCTAGCCGTGCACATACCCGGTTTCCCGCTCGATGTGGAGGGTGCGTGTCGGCGTGCCGCCGATCCGGATGGTCGTTTCTGCCGTCAAGAGGTTGCCGCTCGCGTCCACGGGCCGGCCCAGAGCGTCGAATCCAATGGTCGGACGCGAGGGAAACAGGCGGAGGGGATCCGGTGGGCGGATGCTTGCATCGCCCCCGGAGGCGGCGCTCACCTCAAGGGCTCCCGGGCACGGGGAAGCCGGAACATAACATACCCCCACGCGGGTGGGTGATATGTGCACGAAGACATTGCGCTGTTGGGTCATCGCGACGCTTTGCGCATAGCGTAGCGTCGACGCCGCCTGATCGGCGAAGCCGCGCGCCGCGAAGGATTGCCCGTCGAAGAACCTCGGCAGCGCGACGGCGGCAAGGATCCCGGAGATCACGAGGACGGCAGTGAGCTCGATGAGCGTGAAGCCGCCGGCGATGGCCGCCCCATGCCGGGGCGGATGCGGCATTGGGGGGATGGCCGGGGTTCGCCAACCGCGGGCTCGGGTGGGAGACTGTGCGCGCCGCTGCCGCTCTTGCCGAGAGGCTGCGCAGCGGCAGTGGGGCCGTCGAAAGTCCGCGTCGCGATCGTCGAGCGCCGGTTGGCGTGGGTGGTGTTGCATGATGACATTCCTCGTTGTCGGCGTGCCGCCGAAGGCGTGGATTCGGGCCCCGCGACGGCGCGTCTTGCGCCCGCAAGCCCCCCGTTGTGACGCACCGTTGTCGGTGGCCGAGGTGCGTCATGCGAAGTCGCTGTTTGCGCGGTGCCCGTCACTGATGCAAGGCGGCTCGGCCAAGGTCCCACATGGGCAGGAAGACGCTCAGGGCGAGCACCAGCACGAGCACGCCCAAGCCGATGACGAGAATGGGCTCGATCTGCGTGCTCAAGGTTTTCACCTCATAATCGACTTCGCGCTCGTACATCTCGGAGATCTCCTGCATGAGGTCATCGAGCTCTCCGGATTCCTCCCCGACAATCATCATCTGCAAAACGACGGGGGTGAAGATATCCGCGGCGAGGGCGGTGCGAGAGATGCTTTCGCCGCGAGCGACGCCGTCGCGCATCTGTTCAACCCGCTGCGTTAGGAAGGCGTTGTCGACGACCTGTGCAGCAATGGCCAAGCCGTGCACGACGGGGATCCCGCTGCGCAAGGTGAGCGCGAAGGTGCGCGCGAAGCGGGCGAGGATCCCCTTCAGAATGATCTTGCCGGCCAGTGGCAGCCTAAGCTTCAGGCGGTCCCAACGGAAGCGCCCTTGCGGGGTCTTGAGATAGAAATGCGCCGCGCCGGCAAGGCCGGCTGCCGCCGCGGCCAGCCAGAGCCATTCGTCAAGGAGAAAATGGGAGCAGGCGATCAGCGCGCGGGTGGGGATCGGGAGGGCGGCGTGGAAGTTCTGATAGGCCTTCGCGAACGAGGGCACCACGAGCACATTGATCACGATGACGGCCACCGCCATGGCGGCGACCACGAAGCTCGGATAACGCAACGCCTGGCGTATCCGCTCGCCCATCTCCTTCTCGAACTGGAGATGGGCGAACAATTGCAGGAACATCCGATCCAGCGTGCCCGTCAGCTCGCCTGCCCGGATCATGCTGATGTAAAGCGGCGAGAAGACTTCCGGATGGCGGCGCATGGCGGCGCTCAACTCGCGGCCCATGTCGAGACTGTCGCTGATGTCGCGCAGGAGCGCATTGAGCGCGGGGGAGCTGGAGGATCTCTGGAGGCCGGCGAGCGCTTGCAGGATGGGGACCCCGGCCTTGAGCAGCGTGTGCATCTGGCGCGAAAACAACATCAGATCGACGACGCTGATCTGGGGTGCGAACAAGCGCCCCAGCATGACGTGGCGGTGGGCGGAGGGCCTGTCGGGAACGCCAACGATCTCGACGGGCGTCAGATCCCGGGAGAACAGGAGGTCAGCCACCTGGGCGCTGTCGCTGCCCTCCAGGTGCCCGGACAGCGGCTCGCCGACGGCGTTGCGCGCTTTGTAGGCAAATTGCGGCATCCTTAGCCCTCAAGCTCGTGGTCGATGCGCATGGCTTCCGATACCGTGCTCCTGCCGGCGAGCGCGAGATCGACGGCGCGCCGGCGCAAGGTTTGGCCGGCCAGCTGGCGGTTGGCCGCTTCCCGGAAGCGGGCGGGGTTGGCATGGTGGGCGGCCTCGAGCAGGGGCACCGTCATTTCCAGTAGTTCATAGACGCCGACCCGTCCCCGGTAGCCGGTTTGGTTGCAGTGGCTGCAGCCGCGGCCATGGCGATAGACGTGGCTGGCGGGGTGGGCCAGTTCGGCCGTCAGCCAGTCGTGTTCATGCGCGGTCAGTGCATGGTCTTCGGCACAGTTTGGGCAGATCGCGCGCAGCAGGCGCTGGGCGACCACGGCGCGCAGGGAGGCCGCGAGCAGGTACCGGGGGATTCCCATGTCCAGCAGGCGCAACGGGGTGCTGGCGCTGTCATTGGTATGCAGCGTGGACAGCACCAAGTGCCCCGTCATGGCGGCGCGCAGCCCGGTCTGCGCGGTTTCCGGGTCACGGATCTCGCCCAGCATGATGATGTCCGGATCTTGGCGCAGGAAGGCGCGCAACACGCGCGCGAAGCCGAGGTCGATTTTCTCGTTGACCTGCACCTGGTTGATGCCGCCGAGGCGATACTCGACCGGATCCTCGACAGTGAGGATCTTGATGTGCGGTTTGTTGAGTTCGGCCATGGCTGCATAGAGCGTGGTGGTCTTGCCGCTGCCTGTGGGGCCAGTCACCAGGACCATGCCGCTCGGCCGCGAGATCGCGCGGCGGAATCGCTCGAGCGTGTCGGCGGGCATCCCGAGGCGCTCGAGGCTCAAGATCCCCCCGCTTTGATTAAGCAGCCGCAGGACGAGCGATTCGCCGTATTGGGTCGGTACGCAGGAGATGCGCACGTCGATCTGCGCGTGGGCCACCTTGATCGCGAAGCGGCCATCCTGGGGCACGCGCTTCTCCGAGATGTCGAGTCCGGCCATCAGCTTCAGGCGGAGCGCCACGGCGGGCGCAATCCGCAGATCGGCCTGCGTCTGCGGGTGCAGCGCCCCATCGATGCGCAGCCGTATGGATAGCGCGTCGTGTTGGGGTTCGATGTGGATGTCGGAGGCGCCCATCTTGAGGGCGTCTTCGAACACGGTCTGCAGCAGCCTGACGATGGGCGCCTGCTCGGCCGCGTCGGGAATGCCGTTCGTGCCGAAATCGACGGTGACCTCGCCCAGTTCCTCGCCGAGCGCCTTGGCGAGATCGCTGATCTGGTCGGTTTGCCGGTAGCTCTTGTCGATGACCGTGAGCAGCAGGCTCTGCGTGACCACCGCCAAATGGATGTCGCGGCCCAGCTGGCGTGTCAGCTCGTCGAAGGCGAAGAGATCCGTGGGGTCGGCCATCCCCACCAGCAAGGCGTCGCCCTCCTCGGCGATCACGATGGCGCGATATCGCCTGGCCGCGAGTTCCGGCAACAGGCGCACGAGATCGGGCCTGACGGGATGATGGGCGAGATCGACATAGGGAATGCCGAGCTGACGGGAGAGCGCGTGGGAAATCTCGCCTTCCGTGATGAAGCCGTTTTCCACGAGGAGGCGCCCAAGCTTCTTGCCGGTGCGCTCCTGCTCCCTTAGGGCGAAGGCAAGCTGCTCCGGCAGGAGGACCTGCTGCTGCAGGAGGATGTCGCCCAGGCGCGTTTTTTCCGGTCGGTTCATGGTGTCTTCTTGCCGCAGACCTTCATCGCCTGCGCCAGGTTCGCGGCGTGGGTGACGGCAAAGCGGCACCCCATCCCGGCGAATGGACTGGCCGTGGAAGGGACAGGAAAGGGCGGAAATCCGCCGATGCGCGTGACGACGAAACGATCGCCCAAGGGAGCAGAGCCGCTTCCCGTAGCGGCGAGGAAGCTAAAGCTCAGCAGCGCGCCGCCGCGCTGCGCAACGCATGCCCGCCCGTGCTGCGCATAGGGCCCGCCATTCCGGGTGCTGATGAGGTATTGCGTGCCGACCTCTCCTGCGACACGGCACTCCCCCGATGCCTGGGTGCGGTATGCGCCGGTGTTGGTGACGATATCGTAGAAGTGGCGCGCCGCAGGGCCCTCGCCCTCGCTCGGCCGACGTTGCCCCCGGAGGAGCGTCCAGCCAAAATTGCCCAGCGGCGCCGCCGCGAGATGCTCGAACACCTGCGCTCCGACGACTCGTGTCTTGGCGCCCTGATTCATCTGGTACTCATAGTTGCCGGCGTTCACAAAGACGCCGGTCAGATTCATGCGCATCACCCCGTTGTCCATGCTGTAGGACCATGAATAGTTGGCCAGCGATGACAGTCGCGCGAGATTCCAGTCCGCCTGCGTGCGGCTGCAGCCGACCAGTGAAAGGCTGGCGAGCAGCAGGGCGATACCGGGCTTTTGGCTCTTCCGAGAGGGTACCAAGGGTGTGGGCATTGTGGTTCCTTTGCGAAAAATCATGTCGAAACGGCGAGCGTCCGTTTCAAACCGAGGTGTTTTGGGGCAAGCGGTCGGCGCCCGTCCTCGCGGGCCTTCGCCGATCCAGGGCGGGGGATGCCATGCGCCGGGCGGCTGCCGCAACCGCCCGAATCCAACCACGGCATCTGCCAAGCGGTGCACTGCCCCATGTGCGCTCTCGCGGCGGCCGGCCGGTCCGGCGTCCCCCGCATGGCCGGCGCCGGCTCGGCGTTGCGTTCGGGCGATCAAGGCAGGCTGTGCGCGAGGCCGGAAAGGTTGGATATGGATTCCAGGAAGCCGCTTGCCTTGTTGATTTCATCGGTGGCGCTGGAAACCGCGTGCCCGACAGTCTTTACCACGTCGCCTGTGGCCGCTTCCGGCGCGGCGTGCTGCGCGCATGGGCCCTCGGCGCATGCCGGGGCGCCGGATGCGGCGGGCACCGCGGTCGGCGCATTGGCCGCGCGGCGGGGCTGCTGGAGCCACCCATAGGGGACGGCGAGGATCGCGCTCGCGGCTCCGGGAATGGCAAAGCTGCCCACCCGATGGCCATCGGGGGAGTAAATGTTTACTGAGTCATGGCCCGTGATGGCGTAGACATCGCCGGTCACGCTGCTGACCGTGAGTTGGTTGGCCGTATGCGCCAAATAATGGCTCGACGGCGTTCCCCCGAGCCCGGGGAAGGCGCCCGCCAGCCGGATGCGTTGTCCCCCCGGGCGGTAGGCATGGATGACCAGCCGGGAAGTCGTTCCCCCGTGGGCATAGATTTCGCTGAACATGACATATACCCGTTGATACGGTGCGCTCCATCCAATGCCGTGCGGGGCTTCCATGGGTGTCTCGAGATGCGCTTCCGTCCCGCCTGTGTCCGGGAATGCGCCCGGCAGGTACACGCGATTGCCGGCGGGATCGTAGGTGCGCACGCCCGATGGCGCGCCACTGCCCCAGGCCACATAGATGCGCGCTTGCGATCCTGTGGCACAGATCCCCCCAACCGAGTCGCCGGTGAACCGGGCGAAGGTCGGCGATTGGCTGCCGGATCGAGCGAGTGGTTGGTAGGCGTCATCCAGAATCCACCATCCGGGGTGATCGTTTTGGCGCACCACAAACTGGCCATTGGCATAGCTCATGGCGGTCGGGTTTGCGATGCCGGCGAATCCCCCGCTGATGGCGGGGGTGCCTGCATTGCTGAAGATCCTGATCGCGCCGTCGTTTGCGCTCGGGTGTCCGCCATCGGCCACGTAAAGCGAATTGTCGGCGGCACGGTAAGCGAGCGCACGGGGGCGAACGAGCCCGGCGAAAGCGCCGGGCATCGGCACCGGCCGCCCCGACGGACTATACGCATGCACGCCTGGGGAATGGCCCTCCGTCGCGACCAGGATTCCGTCGACCAGCAACCAGGCTGTGCTCGACGCCGTCTGGCCATTGGCGGCGGTGACCGTCAGGCGCAGCCGCCAAGCCCCGAGGGGAGTCGCCGGCGGAATCTCGATACGGGCCTTGGCCATGCCGCTGGCCTCAAGAATCGCAGTGCCCGTGATGCCGTCAGGGCCTCCCCGGACGGTGAGCACATAGGGGAGAGGACCGTGAGGGGCCGGCAGAGAAAGCGGGTAGGTGCCGCCTTGCCCAACAGGCGCGACGATGTCATGGCTCGCGGCGCCGTTCGGGTTCACCGCGGCGGTCGCGGGCAGCCCGCCAAGGCCAAGCCCGCCCACCGCAAGCGCTAGCGCGGCAAGCGGCGTCTTTCGTGATGTCTTCATTTTCCTCCAATCCCGGAAAGGGTGCCGGCGATCGCGCGTCTGAGGCGGATCGCTCGGTCAAGAACAAGAATTGCGAAGCGTACTGGGGCCACTCGCGCGTAACGCCTCGTATCGGCATGCCGATGCAGCATAGTCGCCGTTTGGGCACGACGAAAGCTCGCCGCTGGCATCGGGATCTTCCGTATGGCTTGCATTGCCACGAGCCCCTCATCAAATTGAAAGCCATTTCAATTAGTTACATTACTGTGTCATCGTTTAGGCCGTATTCCGTTCCCCTAAGCGATTGTTGGCGTGCCATTTTTCGCCTAAGGGTGACGCGGCCGAGGCGCTTCTTGACGAGGAGCATCAGAACATCGGCCGAGACGCCGATCCGGATCCGGGTCTTGACCCCCTTGAAACGTTTTGACGCCTCGGTCGCCGCCGTGACGGGCCCTGTATCGAGTGAGGTTCGTCCACGGCATTCCCCGCAGCAATGCCCGGAAGGTTGCCGCATCGCGGGCCGCCGTTCAAATTCGATTGATACCCCCAATCTCGTTGCGCCGCATGCGGCGTCAATCATGGCCTCCCGCTGCGAGGGGCGAGATTTTTCGCGCCCCGCTGACGGCCGTCCATCGCGCAGACCTTTGCACAGTCCATCGCGCCGCCGCGCTCCGCAAGCGTGTGGCGCTCGCCGCACGCCGCTATGGGTCCATTGCATGGTGTTCGGAACCGGTCCACGATGTGCCGTGCCGGCGTGCGCGCGGAGGAGACGTCCCATCGTTCCCCGGAACGCCGCGTGTCTTCTTCGTCAGCTGTCGCAGGGGACCCTGGGCGCGGCGCAGGACAAGATGCCTCACGCGACGGCTTTGGTGAGGCACGCATTGCGGGGCGCCGACCGGCGATTCTAATTGAAGAACGCGGGCTTCGCTCCTGCGCGGCGAACCGGACACTCCCGCGGCTACGCGTTCTTGCCGCGATTGTGGCGCCGCCATCGGGTGCCCATGCGCCTTTCACCCCACGCCCTCTGGGAGTTCTCGCCTCGCCGGTGCGCCGGCCGGGCGACATCCTCCCGCAGGGGCTTCAAAGTCCCCGAGACAGGGACGGGAGGTTGCATGCGGATCACCTGCCAATTTCCTGTCGCGTCTTTCCTCGGCCGTCGAGGACCTCCCTAGTTTTCGATGGCCGGCGATTGCATCAGCGCGGTTCCATAGGCCGCCAAAGGCAGGCCGCCGCTCGCGTAGCATGCCTGATCCCACGTGCCCGTGTCGGATCCGATGTAGGTCGCGTGCGAGAGCACCCACGACGATGTGGATGGCGCGCCGGCCACCGACATGATGATGCGAATCGTCGTATTGACGAAGGGAACGATCAGCGGATAGCAGTAATGCACATGAATTTTCAGCAGGTTCGCATCCTGAATGCTCTCGTTGGACGCGGTGCCCGGGGTGGTCGATTGATAGAGCAACCCGCTGTTGGGTATTGCGGTCGTCGTCTGGAGATTGCCGTTGTCATCGGCGAAGGAGATCGCCGTGGCAAAATCCTGGAACGCGCTTGCGGACGGATTGATCTGCTCGATATCGACGGTGGCCGGATTCTTGGCGGCCAGCAGGGCATCGGCCTCCGCCGTCGCGACGCCGGCCAGGCTAGGTCCAGAACCCGCCATCCCGCGTTGGTAGAGCGGGGCCAAGCCGCGCGCCACGCCCTCCTGGATCGACGTCGTGGACGCGTCGTAGAGCGCTCCATTGCGGGCACCGTCGAAAGCCGCGAGATCCAGCGTGGATTTGGCCATGAAGACGAGCGCGAACTGGAGGGCGCCCAGGACCAGCAAGAGCAGCGAGGGGAGGACGATGAGATATTCCGCCATCGCCTGCCCGGTTTCGCCGCATCCCAATGGGAAGCGTCGGACGCCTGGCGTGCGCGCGCGCTTCACGGCAGCCTCCCCTGGCCCATGCGCCGTTGGGAGGTGACCTGCCCGCCCGTGGGGCGGTGCGCGATTCCGGTGGACAGGTATCCGTTCGCGGCCAGCAAGGACTCGATTCTCCTCCGGGCGGGATCGCGCGGGGGCAACAGCGCATAGGCCTGAACGAATATCGCCAGGGATTGCTTGAAGCGGACGAGGCCCAGGTTGTACCAGGCTTCGCCGTCCTGGGGATCGAGGCGAATGGCGTGGCGGTAGGCGTGAATCGCCGCCGCGGGCTGGCGCTCGTGCGCGTACAGGTTGCCGAGTCGGGTCCACAGGACAGGGTTGTCGGGCGACGCCGCCGTCAGCTTCTGATAGTCCGGCAGGGCGTGCTTGACGTCGCCTTGGCGGTATGCGGCTTGTGCCTGCGCGCTCAATGAAAGAAGAGGGGGCGGCGCCGCACACCCGGCAAGCGCCAAGCTGAGAAGTCCGGCGCCCCAACGCCTCAATTGCGTGCGTGCCATGTCAATTGCATTCCAGTGCGCAGTTCGAGCGCCGCGGCTTGTCCCGCGGCGAACTCCAAGGTCGTTGATGCCCCATAGGCGTATGCCATGCGGCGCGGACGCACCGCTGCCGCGATTTTCAACACGGTGCCGGCTCGATTCAAGAAGACGACATCCAGGGGATAGCCCATGCCGAAGGTGTGCACGGCGCCGCAGGGCGCGATCCACAAGCCTCGCGAGGGGCCGAGGGGCGGGCGCCCGAGCAACCCGCGCGCGCGCTCCCACGCGTTCTCCGTCCGGTACGCGGCGGCCAGGATGCGCCCCTGGGCATCGCATACGGCCCCGTCCCTCATAGCACCCCCTGCTGCTTGATCATCATGACGATGGGGAACGCCAGGATGATGAAGGTCGTCGGAAAGATAAAGAGCACGAGCGGCAGGATGAGCTTCACGGGCGCTTCCATCGCGAGCTTCTCGGCCCGCTGGAATCGTTCCGTGCGCCGCCGCTCGGCTTGCGTGCGCAATACCTTGCCCACGCTTGCGCCCACCTGTTCGGCTTGAATGACGGAAGAGACCACCGAACTGACTTCCGGAATCTTGAGGCGGTTGTCCATCCGGCGCAGGGCATCGGCTCGCCCGAGGCCGGCACGCAGATCGCGCAGCACAAGGAAGAGCTCCTGGCGCATGGCCCCGGCCGGTCCCTTCTCGACGGTCTGGGCGAGCGCGCCGGCCAAATTGAGGCCGGCCTCCATGGCGAGGGTCAGGTAATCCAGGAACATGGGCAATGCCTTGAGGATGTCCTTCTCGCGCGTCGCATAGCGGTTGCCGAGCCACAGGAACGGATACCAGGCGCCGATGACGGCCAGCAGCAAGGGGACTACGGCGGCCACCACGCCGCCCAGCGAATGGACGGCCAAGAAAGCAAAGGCATAGCCGGCGCCGGCCCCGATGAACATGACCGCGAAGAATTCCTCGGCGTTCATCATGTAGTTGGCCCCCGATCGGGCGAGGCGCCGGTGCACCGCCTCGAGCCAGGACGCGGGCATGCGCGCGCCGGCATAGTGCGCGACAAAGCGGATGAGTGGCCAGAACAGGCGCAAGATGAAGGGCAGAGGGTCGAGGTACTCGCGCTCCTCTTCCGGAATCTGCCACTGCATTTCCGCGAGGCCCAGCACCACGAGAACGATAGCCGCCGCAACGGCGATGCCGATGACAATGTACCAGATCATACGTCGATGTCCGTAATGCGCCGGATGCCGAGCCAGCCCATGACTTCCATGAAGGCGACGGCGGCGAGCGTGATCCATCCGGTCATGGTATGGAAGAGAGGATGCATGGCTTGAGGCTGCATGAGATCAAGCACAAGCATGAGAAGTAGGGGAAGGGCCGCCATGACGAGGCCCTGGATCTTGCCTTGCGAGGTCAGGCTGTCGATCTTGCCTTCGACCTGCAGCTTGCGATACATGGTGTCTGCGAGCGATTCCAGCATTTCCGCGAGGTTTCCCCCGGTTTCGCGCGCGATGCGCAGGCCCGCGGAAAACAGCAGAAATTCCTGAACCGGCAGCCGTTTCTCCATGTCCTTCAGCGAGTCCTCGAAGCTTGCGCCCAAGCGCTGGGCGCGCAGCATGAGGGCGAATTCCTGGCTGAGCGGCGCCTTGGTCTCGTTCACCAGATTCTCCAGAGCCACGGCGAGGCTTACGCCGGCGCGCAACGATGCGGAGAGCATCATCAAGGCGTCCGGAAACTGGTTGACGAAGGCCTTGAGCCGCCGCTTGCGCATGAAACCCACCACGAACTTCGGCGCGAGGAACGGCAGGGGGACGGCGGCGGCGGTGAACACCGGGTTCTGGGTGATCACCCAGATCGCCACGGGCACCAGCAGATAGGCGGCGAACTGCACATAGGCCAGCCGGTTGAAGTCGACGAACACAAAGAGGTCGGCAAGGTCGCGCTGCGCCGTCTCCTGCAAGTGCTCCTTGTGCCACCGCGCACCGAGCCCCAGCGCCTGATACAGCACGACGAACAACATGACGACCGCCGCGAAGGCCACGCCGCCGATGACCCACAACGTGGTCGAGCCGTTCACAGTCGACCCCCGTCCTTGTCCTGGAAGAAGATGTTGCGGTCGACTTCGATGCCGCGGCGCTGCAGATCCTCGTAGAATTCGGGGATTCGCCCGGTGGCGACGAACTTGCCCTGAATCTTGCCATCCGGCCCATAGCCTTGCTGCTGGAACAGGAAAAGATCCTGAAGCTGGATCACGCCGTTTTCCATGCCCGTCACTTCGGTGACATAGGTGATCTTGCGGCTGCCGCAGGAGAAGCGGGTCTGCTGGACGATGATGTTCACCGCAGAGGCAATCTGCTGGCGGATGGCCTGGATAGGCAGATCCATGCCGGCCATCAAGACCATGACCTCCAGCCGGGACAGGGTGTCGCGCGGCGTATTGGCGTGCACCGTGGTGAGCGAGCCGTCGTGGCCGGTGTTCATCGCTTGCAGCATGTCGAGGGCTTCGCCGCCCCGGCATTCGCCGACGACGATGCGGTCGGGCCGCATGCGCAGGCTGTTGCGGACGAGGTCGCGGATGGTGACCGCGCCTTGCCCCTCGATATTGGCGGGGCGCGCTTCCATGGAAACCAGATTGGGCTGGTACAGGCGCAATTCCGCGGCATCCTCGATGGTCACGACCCGCTGCCCATCGGGGACGAAGTTCGAGAGGATATTGAGGAGTGTGGTCTTGCCTGAGCCCGTGCCGCCGGAGATCAGTATGTTGCGGCGCTGTTCCACGGCAAGGCGCAAGAACGCCATCATGGGCTTGTTGGCGGAGTTGAAGGCCACCACGTCGTCGTCGTTCAGGCGGCGCTTCGAGAACTTGCGGATGGTGATGCACGGGCCTTTCAGCGCGAGTGGCGGGATGATGGCGTTGACGCGCGAACCGTCCTTGAGGCGGCCGTCCACCATTGGCGACGATTCGTCGATGCGCCGCCCGAGCGGCGCAATGATCCGCTCGATGGCGGAGAGCACGGCCTTGTCGCTCGAGAAGACGACCTCCGATGCCATCAGCCTTCCGCTCCGCTCGACGAAGACCTGGTCGTGTCGGTTGACCATGACTTCGCTGACGCTGTCGTCGGCAAGGAGCACCTCGAGGGGGCCCAGCCCGACGGCCTCGTGCAAGGCGGACTGCACGAGGCCGTCGCGGTCGGGATCGATCGACATGGCGGGATCTTCGCCGATGATCTCCTCGATGAGTTCGCGCGTGCGCTGGCGCAACTCCGTCTCGCCCATCTGGCTCGTGTCGATGCGCCGGAAGTCCATGCGCGAGATCAGGCGTTCCTGAATCAGCCGCAAGGTGGCGAAGCGCTCCGTGTTTCCCGGCTGCGAGGCTTGCGGCGCGGCCGATGCGGCCGGCGACGGCGCGTCGACCCGGGCGGCCGCAGGAGGGGGGGCCTCGGGGGCGGCGATGGGCGATTCATCGGCCCCCTGGTTGAGAATTTCGACGGTGATCGTGTAGGCGCCGATCTCGATCATGTCGCTTGCCCGCAAAGGGCCATAGACGCCGGAGATCTTCTTGCCGTTGACCCGCGTGCCATGCGAACTGCCCTCGTCCTTGACGAACATCGACTGGTCGTTCTGATACAGGGTCGCGTGCTTCTTGGCCACTTGCCAGCCTTGCAAGAGAACGAGGTTCTCATCCGATTTGCCCACCGAGGCGCTCGCCGCGCAGTTGGTGGTCTCGGTCTTGCCGCGCGGGTTGGTTACATTGATGCGAAACATGGCCCCTCCCTATGGCTGCACGGTGGCCGTGTCGGCGGCCGAGGACGGCTTCGTGGCCTGCGCGGCACTCGGCGCTGGAATCGCCGGGGCCACGTCGGCGGCCAGCGTCACCGCCCCGGGCTGCTGGGCCCCGAGGCGCTTCGCCGCCGCTGCGGTCTGCCCCGCCGCCGGCTGTCCGGGCGCCGGGGTCTTGGGCAGCGCCTTGGCGGCGGGCGGCGGGCTGCCCGCGCCTGTCGGCGCCGCGGTCTCCGCGGATGTCTCCGCGGCATGTGCCGCGGTGGCTTCGGGAGCCTTCCGGGCCGCTGCCTTGGGCGTCTGGGGCGTCACGGGCGGGACGCCTGCGGCGGTCTCGGCGGGCCCAGGTTGGGGCAGTGCCGGGCGCTGGGTCGGCGTGCCGACGGCGGCTGTCTGGGGGGCCGCTGCCGCGGGCGACGACTTGGTTTCGGCGACAGGCGGTTGCGGGTGCGACCCGGGGCCCACCCCGAATCCGGGCATGTAAAGCCCTTTGCCGGCCATGTCGTTGAAGCCGTGGATGATGGTTGTCGCGCGTCCGATGGCCTCCTTGTTGACCGTCGATTGCGGGTTGAATACCACCGGCGTCACGAAGATGACGAGTTCGCTGCGGGAGGCCTGGAAATCCTTGGACTTGAACAGCCACCCGAGCACCGGAATGTCCCCGAGCCAGGGGAATTTGTTGATCGTGTCGGAGCCCACCGAGTGCATGAGGCCGGAGAGCACGATGGTCTGGCCGCTGTGCACGTTGACCACCGACTGCGTCTTGCGGCTCAGGAAGCCGGGATAGCCATTGACGGTCACGGAAGGATCGATTTGGCTGACTTCGGTCTTGATGCTGGCCAGGATGTTGCCGTGGCGATCGGCGGTCGGCTGAATGTTCAGCATCACCCCGTATTTCTTGTAGATGACCGACGTCTGCCCAAGGGCGCTGGAGATGGGGATCGGCACTTCGCCGCCGGCGAGGAAGCTTGCGGTCTCGCCGCTGCGGGTGCTCAGCTGGGGGTTCGCAAGGACATAGGCGCCGCCGTTTTGCTCGGCCAGATTGATCTGGGAGGTGAGGCTCGTGACCAAGCCGAAGTAGGTCGCCATGGGATTGATGTGCAGCGGCAGGCCGGTGAGGGGGCCGGGCTGGCCGGAGACCACGCCGTTCAGGGTGTTGCCGCCGCCGCCCTGGTCCACGCTGCCCATGCGGTAGATGTTGTTGTTGTTGTAGAAGTCGCCCACCAACCCGAGCGAGGGGCCCGCCATGCTCGTTTGCCATTGGATGCCGAGGCTGCTCAGCGCGGACTTCTTGAAATCGACGACCTGGACATCCAGGTAGACCATGCGCTTCATGTTGACGTCGTCTGCCCGCGCCATGTTCACAGTGCCCGGGAAGGTCTTCGCAATCTGCGCCACCAGCTTGGCATCGCCAGGATTGAGGTTGCCGGCGAGCACCACGCGGCCCCCCGCATCGCGGACTTCAAGGCCCGGTATGCGGCCCAGCACGGCCTTGAGCTGTTGGTAGGTCTGGGTGTTGTCGTGGTCGTCGAGGAAGACGTGGTAGGCCGTCATGCCGTCATGCTTCGTCCAGACAAAGAGATCCGTTGTCCCCGTGCCCGTGCCCATGAGCAGTAGATGATGCTTGAGTGCAGTCGCCCCAAGGATCTTGCCGTTGCCGATCGCAATTCGATGCACCCCGGCGACAGGCAGTACCAGGACTTGACCGTCGTACATCGTCAGCGAGCGCTCGCGGATGGCCGAGGCCGCCTGCGGCGCGGCTTGTGCGAGCATGGGGCCGGCGCCTACCAGAAGGGCCAGCGCAACGGTCAACGAGCGGCGCAGGATTGCGCTTCCTAACGTCTGCCTAATTTCCTTCATTGTGACATTCCCTTTTCTGCTTGCTGCGTGGCCAAATTCTGGTCCTTCACGAACTGCTGGAGTGCGCCCAGTGCCTTCTCTTGCGGCGTTTGTGGCGCCTGCGGGCTCGGTTCGCTCGCACCCATCGGAACCCCGCCGGCACTCGCCTGGACCGCCTGCAGGCGGCTCGAAAGGCTCGCCGTCCCATTGCCGACGATATACTGTACGGTGCTGCCGGGGCCGGCGCTGGCGCCGCCTAGGATCTGGTCGGCGCCGACAGCGGGGACCATCGACCCGGTCAGGGCCTTTGTCGGCAGGAGCACGACCCGCAGCTGCCCGATTTGTTGCGCCATTGCGATCCGCGCCGTTTGTGCGGGCGTCAGCTCCAAGGTGAGGGTGGAATACTCGCGCATGATTCGGTCGACGTCGTGCGCCTCCGCGCCCTGGCTTTCGACGGGCAGGAACTTGGTATGCTTGCCGGTGGCGACCACCAATGCGCCGCGAATGATCGGCACCAGGTGCCCGTTGCCGCCGCCGCTATTGACGACGAGCAGAATGTCGACGCGGTTGCCGGGGCGGATCAGGCCGGCGATGCGATTCTGGCCGCCGACGTCGACGGTGATGGCGCGCGTGTCGGGCGGCATGGTCGCCGCGAAATTGTCGCCGTACGGTTTCGCGAAATCGCTGGCCAGCAGCGGCAGTCCGGCCGGTACCGTGCGGGTGACCCGCTTGGTGGCGTACGATGACCAGCGGGCGGTGGTGATGGCCCCGGGGTAGATGAGGTCTTCCGGCACCTGGCGAACGGCCATGTTATCGGGGGTGGCCTTCGTTCCGGCGGGCAGCGTCGAGAGCGGCACGACCACGGAGACCAGATGCTTTTGCAGGTTCCGGGTGATCTCCGCCTTGAACTGCCCCTCGCGCTTTTGCAGGTAGCGAACGGTGAGGATCGATGCAATGCCCGCGAGAACTATCGCGACCCCCAGCATGACGGTGAAACGATTCGGTTTCGGCAGCTTTAACGCCATAACATGCCCTTTTTTCTCAAGGTAACGACAGAATATAGGAGTAGTTGCTCCAGAAGCTCTTGATGCTGGTCGCCAACTGGCTGACGGCCGACGGGTTGCCCCCGAGCGGCGCGCTCAGCGCGATGATGGCGATGACGGCAAACATCACCACGACCAGGTATTCCACCATGCCTTGCCCGTCGTGACGCAAGCGCGTGCCTGTGCGAGCGCGCTTCATGGGAGGCTTAGTCATGCGTGACCTCCGTGGCGAGCACGACCGCGCCGTGCGCGACGGGACGCACCACGATCTCGGCGGTCCGGTTGCCCCTCTGGAAGGTCAGCGTGGCCGCAACGCCGCGGCTGGTTTGAAGCGTCTGCGCCATCTGCTCCTTCCACCCGAGACCGCGCAGCGTCTGGAGGTAAAAGTGCGCGTTCTCGGCCATGCTTGCGTCATTCACGAAAAGCCATGTGCGCGCTCCCTTTCCGGTATCCGCGCTTTCCAGCGCAAGCAGCGTGTGGCTTCCGCCGAGGGCCGGAAAGCCCGGGCGTGTGGCCAGGGCCTCACCCTGACTGGGAACGCTCACGCCGATGAGGCCGGTGGCGCCTGTCTGTGAGGACTGCACTTGTACCGTGTAGAAACAGGATCCGATCTTGCGGGCGATGACTTGCCACGCGCCGAGAGGGTATTGCACGTAATCGGGGCGCCCGCCCGCGAGCGTCCAGCGGCGCTGGTACCAGGCAATGACGTCCGAAGGGGGGATCTTCGCGTCGAACTGGACGATGCGCATGGGCATGCCATTGATGGCGGCCTGCGGGGCCACCATGCTCAGGGTCGTCCCCGCAGGCACCGGTGCGGCTGGGCACTGCACGGTGGGCGGGCTACCGGCTTGCGCCTGCGTGACGGCGAGGCTCAGGGCGAGCGCAGCCGCACCGGCGGGGGTGCGCAGCCGCGCCCAACGGAACGGCCGAGTGGCCGGGCTTGTGGTCGGAGGGAGGGGGGCCATGGCGGACATCAGCTCGTTGTGATGGTGACCGTGCTGGTGGTGCTGGAGCTGGCTTGAATGGTCACAGTCATGGTCGAAGTGGAACTCCCAAACGTTTTCGTGAACGTCATCTGCCAGCTGGTGACGTTGAGGTCGGTCGTCGCCAGGGGCGCGGGGCCCCCGCTCCAACCCTGGGTGGCGCTGGTCAGGCTGTTGTAATAGCTCAACGCGGTGTTGTAGACGTCCTGCGTACTTTGCTGGGTGGTCGTCGAGCCGCCGCCGCCGGTGCCGCCGCTCGGCTCCAACGTGACGGGCACGGTGCTGGTGCCCTGCGAGAAGGTCAGCGTGACGCTGCCATCCGCGTTATTGGTTTGGGATTGCACCTGATAGCCTTGCGACTTCATTTGCGTCTCGACGCTGTTGATGGTGCTCTGGGAGACCGTGCCGGTCCCGGTGCCGCCGCTGCTGCCGCCGGCGCAGCCGCCACTCAAGCGGTCGCAGGGGACCTCCTTGGCGCTATTGACCAGGACATAGCCCGGCGTGAGCCCGCTCAAGTCGGGCACCACCACGGCGATCGCGCTCAATGCGCCGGAGACAAAGCTGGCGAGGCTGGTGGGCACGGCTTTCGACACTTGGCTCTTGACGTAATCCGGGCCGCTGGCGCTATTGGAATCCGTGAGCAGCGTATCGGAGGACGTGAACGTGAGCGGGTTGGCGTCGTAGGGGAGGGTGAGCGCCTTCCCGCCCCACGAGCCGACGTTCGCCGGCAGCCGCGCGGTGGCACTCACGGAAGCCGTGTAATACCCGTCGGCATTCCAATCGAAGCCGACCGAAAGATCGTTCAGGACCTGAAGGATCGTCCCGAGGGTCTGGTCGGCGTGCGCCGGGCTTGTGGATTGGGAAATGCTGAGGCTTCCGTTGCTTGCGTTGGGCATGAAGGCGGTGAGCGACTGATCGACCCACAAGTGGCGCGGTGCGAAGGCGCTGGTGGAACTGTTCTGGGTGGCAGCCACGGTGGTGCTGTTTGCGCTGAAGAAGCGCATCAAGGTCCCGTTTTGCAGGTCGGCGTTGCTCAGTTGGGCGAAGGTGGCGCCGCGCACGGACGCCGAGTCACTCGTGACGGTGCGCTCGAAGGCCGCATAGCGGGCCGCCTCGAGGCTCGTCGCCTTGAAGTCGACCAGCTTGCCGATCAGGGGGATGAGCAGGAAGGCGGGCACGAGCAGGAAGATCCCGGCAATCGCCATCTCGGTCATCGCCTGGCCGCGCTGGGCGGCCAGGCTGGAGAATCCTGCCGGGCGCAAGCGGGGCAGGGCGCTGGATCGCGGGCTGCGACCGGTGGCAAGGGGCGGCGGTGCGCTCTTCAATGGCTTTGCCCCTATTGCACCGCCGCCGCGGCGGCCTGCAAGGCCGTCGAGGTGGGAACGAGACGGGCTTCCCAGTAGGGGTTGAACAGATTGCCGTACACCGTCTGTCCGCCGAGTTGCCACGCCGTCAGGGGGCGGGCGAAGTACGCTTCCGAAGAGGCCGAGGAGGCCATCACGCTGCCCTTATCGGCGTCGGTCATGTTGAGCACGGGCAAGTTGCCGTTCTGAGGGGTGCCCTGCGGCGCCCCGATCGCGCTCTTCGCATATTGGGTGGTGGCGATGGTATTGCCCGCACGCGAGAGGAAGAGCGTAAGCGTCGGGGAGACCCAGTCCTTTGCCTTCAGGTTGGAGACGTCGTAATAGGGCTGCAGGCCGCTGTACGTGCTGTCGGGCACCTGATAGAGGGTGTTGGCCGACGCCGACGACCCGGCATAGGCTTGGTTGCTGTCGTAGGCGCCCCCGAAGAGAGGAATGGGGACCGGAATATCGCCCACCGGCGTGGGCACCTGAATGATGCATACGCCGCCTCCGAGGAACGTGGCGGCGTCTTTCGCGCTCCACATTGCATTGTCGTTGGAGAGGGTCGTCGAACCGTTGTAGATGGCCCCCATCGTGAAGAAGCCGTCGCCGTCGCCCAGGCATGAGCCTGCTGCGAACAAGGGAAAAGGCGGTGTTTCCGTGCTCGAGCGGCCGCTGGAAAACGGATCCAGGCTGTTGACGACCACTTGATGAAAACGGTTGTTCGGATCGTTCTGGTTGTCGAGGGGGGTGTACCTGGTCACAAAACTCTTGATTTGTGCGACATCGGCGGTGAGCACGCCCAATCCGAATTGGCTGACCTGCGCGTTCGGGTCGTTGGCCTGCACGATCGTTGCGAGCGGGCCGGCGTTGGCGAGGGCAAGCCCAAGATCGACCAGCGTGGCGTCGTAGTAGGCGAGAGAAGCGTCGCTGAGGGCCTTGTTGATGCCGTCCAGCACCGTGATGATCGGCCCGGCGCCGGTGTTGATCGCATCGAACAGGGTTTGGGAAGCGGGCCCATAGGAATCCATGACGGTCTGCACATCGCTAGTCCCGCCGCCGTTGAAGTAGGCGTCGAATTCGGCAACGATTTCCTCATAGGCCCCATAGGATCCGGTCGGGGACGGGTAATCGCCGCATTCCGCGTTGTAGATCGTGCAATAGTATCGCGCCCAGGAGGTCAGTCCGACGAGTTGCGCGATGGCCACTTGGTTGGCGACCATGGCGCGATTGGAGTAGGCGGCGAAGTTATAGGCGCGCGCCAGCATCACGGAACCGCTGTAGGCCGCGGAGTCCGCGGTGTTCTGCATGTGCATCTTGGTGATCACCTGTCGGCCGGTGTTGTACACGAGAAACGCGGCGAGCAGCACGATGCCGAAGGTGGCGACGACGAAGACGGATGCCTGTCCAGCCTCGCGCCCCCAAGCGCCTGAAGGCGTCGGGGCGAAGAGGGAGCGGGGCGGGCGGACAGGTTCCATCGGTGCGAGCGCGGAGCGCTAAACGCGCTTACTGGCCGGCGTCCTTGGCGTTGGTGGGATAGTTGCCGAGGTTGTACTTGGCGCCGCCTTCCGTGTTGGCCCCGGTTCTTGCGTTCTTCGCGTCTGTCTGGCCCGTGGTGCCCGCATAGCCGGCAAGCTGGCTCGACATGCTGGCCATTTGCCCGCGCACGTCCTGGCCGAACATGGCGTAGACGGCGATGGCGGAGATGGCAACGAGGGCCACGATGACGATGTATTCGGTCATGCCTTGGCCTTGTTGACGGGTGGATTTCAGGATGGCTTGCAATTTCTGCTTCAACATGTGGACTTCCTCCCAGGGGGTAACGCGTTTGAAAAAAAACACAACAAGACAGGTTCCGCAAAGAAAAACGCTGAACCACCATCGGCGGCTATTCTAGAAGGTCCTCCGTTAACTTTCCGTTAAGTGCGATTACGCATAGGATTGGTCCGCCCCAAGTGCGGGGGCGCCTAGGCCCCGAGGGCAGGAATTGGGCAATAGGGCGGGTGGGATGGCCGTATTAGGAAGTCCCTGGAATCGAGTGGGGACGCTTCCGCTCGAGGGGCGGCGGGTAGCGCGGGCACCGAGGGCTAGGCGAGCGCGCGAGTCATGCGGACGCCCGCTCGCGCCTGCTTGGCCTTGAAAGATCCCGCGGCTTCAAAGCCGGACCTGCGCAGTTCCAGGGACCGGTGGGGGCGCTGCCGAGCGCAAATGGGCTCGGCAACGGATGTCAGGCGCCGCGCGATGCTTCTGGTCCGGACAAGGTCAAATGCCGATAGGTGCTCCCGAGAGCCACCCGGAACGTCCCCTTGGGCACGGCGCCCGGGTGGGCGGGGCCGTCGGTCTGGCGTTCGCCTGCGGAGATGGGGGGTGCCGCGACTTAGCAACCGGCAGTATCGGTTTTCACGGAAGGGCGTCCGGAGGCCCGTGCGGGGGGCGTGTAAGCGACCTGGCACTGGTGCGGCCGGCGCGCGCCGTTGACAAGGAACGTCGCGGTGCCGTCGGGATTCAAGCTATAGAGCGCGGACAGGCCGGCGGCACTTTCCAGCGCGGCGCCGATGCCCGCCGTGGTGGCATCGGGATAGCCATAGGCGGTGGCGACCTTGACCCCGCCGCCGATGTCGATGCTTGACGTCGGAAGCGATGCCACGCCGTCGACCAGTGCCTTGCCGTAGATCATGGCGTTCGCGGCTTGAATGGATCCGGAGGTGGAATTGATGACGGAGCGGCGCGCTTCGCCTTGCAGGTCGACAAAGCGGGGCAAGGCCACGCTCGCCAAGATGCCCAGGATCACGATGACAACGATCAGTTCGATGAGAGTGAACCCTGACTGCTTCGACGCGTGCATGCAAAAGCCTCCTGTTGATATTTGCGCTATAGTTTGCCCGGCCGCACTCCGATTGTCTATCTCGTTTTAGTGCGCATGGGGCACTTAGGCATGCAAACGGCCTAATGCATTCCGCCGGTCTATGGATCCGGCCGGCCGACGCTCGGCGTGTCCTGCGCCATACCTCACGCGAGGGGCGGAGAGGTTTTGGCGCTGGTCTCTTTGTCTGCGCCAGATAAGGGATGACTGACGTCCGCGGAAATAGAGTCTGCCTCTCCAAGGACTTCGCAAGGGCGGACGGAATTGGGGCGGCCGCCTCGGTAGGGCGTCTCACGACCGACAAGTGGCCAGGGACGTCCGACCGGACGCCCTGGCGGGTAGGGGCGCGCCGGGGTGCCGCCGTGATCTAGGCGACCGTCCGGGGGATCCCGGGGCGCGCGGGTGCGACATGGCCTTGGGCGCCGTCCGGCTGCCTTGCGGAGGAATTGCCGGCGGCCGATAATGGCCGGGATCGGACGCCGGGCGTGACCGGCGTCGCGAAACGACACAGGATTGTTCATGCCGCGATTTTTCGGATTGATTCCGGCTGCGGGCGTAGGCTCTCGGATGGAGAGCGAGGCGCCCAAGCAGTATCTCGACCTGCTGGGCCGCCCGATGATCGGGTACGCCATCGATTGCCTGTGCCGCAACGAGGCGATCGAGCGCGTCTTCGTCGTGCTCTCGCCCGGGGACGCGCATTGGACGGACGATGCGGCGGGACACTATGGCGCGAAGCTTGAGGTGCTGCGCTGCGGCGGCAGCACCCGCGCCGACACCGTCCTGAACGGCCTGAAGCGCTTGGCCCGTGAGGCGGATGGGCAAGACTGGGTTTTGGTTCATGATGCGGCCAGGCCGTGCCTGAGTGCGCGCCTGCTCGCGACGTTGCTGCGTGAAGTGGGGGAAGACGACGTGGGAGGGGTGTTGGCGGTGCCGGTGGCGGATACTCTCAAACGCGCGGATTCGGATGATCGGGTGGCGGCGACGGTGCCCCGCGAGCATCTTTGGGCCGCCCAGACGCCGCAAATGTTTCGGCTGGGCATGCTGATCCGGGCACTGGAGAGCATGGCGGGCCATGTGCCCACCGATGAGTGCTCGGCCGTCGAGCGCCTTGGTGTGCGCCCCAGGCTGGTCCTCGGTGATATCCGGAATCTCAAGGTGACCTACCCGCGCGATCTGGCACTTGCGCGGCTGATTCTGGAGGCCGGCAATGAGTGAGATCAGGATCGGGCACGGATTCGACGTCCATGCGTTCGCCCCGGAGCGCAGGCTCGTCATCGGCGGAGAAGTGATTCCCTATCCCCTTGGGCTCGCCGGGCATTCCGATGCGGACGTGCTCTTGCATGCCATGTGCGATGCCATCCTGGGGGCGTGTGCGCTGGGCGACATCGGGCGGCACTTTCCCGATGCGGATGCGGCGTACCGGGGGATAGACAGCCGCGTGCTGCTGCGCAAGGTGGCCGGACTCGCGCTGGCGAAGGGGTATCGGGTGGTGAACCTGGACGCGACGATCATTGCGCAGGCGCCCCGCATGGCGCCGTACATTGAGGCCATGCGCGCCCACGTGGCAGAGGATCTCGGTTGCCCGAGCGAGTGCATCAACATCAAGGCGACCACCACCGAGAAGCTGGGCTTCACCGGGCGGGGCGAGGGGATCGCGGCAGAGGCCGTGTGTCTGATGCGTGCGGTTCGGCGCGGGGCATCGGCGTGAGCGGCCCGGAGGCCGCCGCAGGCGGGGAAGAACGCGGTCGGCTGTTCTTCGCGCTTTGGCCGGATCGTGCGGTGCAAGCTGCCCTTGCGGCCGCCGCCAAGGAGGTGGCGTCGTTTTGCAAAGGCAGGCTGATTCCCCGCGACAAGCTGCATCTGACCCTGGCTTTCCTCGGTTCCGCGGATCGTGCCCAGCTCGACGCCCTGCGCGAGCTGTCCGGCGCGATCCTCTCGCCCTCCTGTGAACTGGTTCTCGGCAGGCTCGGCTGCTGGCAGCGCCAAGGGATCGCGTGGCTTGGCGCGGATGCGGTGCCCGAGGCGATCACCCGGCTGGTGAACATGCTCCGAACGGTGCTGCGTGGGGCCGGATTCGTGCCGGAAGCGCGCGCCTTCGCGCCGCACGTCACGCTCATGCGCAATGCCCGATGTCGGCTGCCCGAGCGCCTGGCGATCCGTCCCATTGCCTGGCCGGTGTCGGAATTCGTGCTGGTGCGGTCCGTCCTGAACCCCGAGGGGGCCAGCTATTCGATCATCGGCCGCTGGCCGCTGGACGGGCAGGTGCCGGACTAGTCGGTCCGGCCGGGGCTGCCATGCGCGTGCACGCGAGGCCGTGAGGCGCCCGGTTGCTTAGCATAGGGGGGTAGGCTATCATGCACGGATGAGCCATACCGTCCGCCAGAAAGTCAAACTTCTTAATCGGGTGCGCCGGATTCGGGGCCAGGTCGACGCCATCGAGCGTGCCCTTGAGGCCGAGGCCGGCTGCGAAGAGGTGATGCATGTCATCGCGGGGTGCCGCGGCGCCCTCAGCGGCCTGCTCGGCGAGGTGGTTGAAGCGCATATTCAGAGCCACCTCGTCAAGCCGTTGCAAGCCCGCGAGCCGGTGAGCGCCGATGCGGCGGAGGTGCTTGTCGATGTGTTTCGAGGCTATTTCAAATGAGCGTACTCTCTCCCCTCGCACGGCCCGACCACGAACATGTGTTTCTTGGGGAAGGGCATGATCGCAACGCGCGAAGGACCTTGTGGGTGATCATCCTGTGCACCGCCGTGATGGTGGTCGAGATCGTCGGCGGCATGCACTTCGGGTCCCTCGCCCTGGTCGCCGATGGCTTGCATATGAGCACCCACGCCGCGGCGATGCTGATCGCGACCGTGGCCTACGCCTATGCCCGACGTCACGCGCACGACGGACGCTTCAGCTTCGGCACGGGCAAGGTGGGCGATCTCGCCGGATTTTCCAGCGCGATCATTCTGGCGATGATCGCGCTGCTGATCGGCTACGAGGCGGTCGCCCGCATGCTCCATCCGGTGCGGATCGATTTCGACCAGGCCATTGCGATCGGCTTTCTAGGCCTCGCGGTCAACGTCCTCAGCGCCTGGATGCTGAGCGGCGACCCTAGCCACGGTCATGCACATGGCCATGCACATGCCCATGAGGACGAGCCGCGCCTGATCGACACGCCCGCCGGGCGACTTCGCCTGAGCATTCACGAGGACGGCGTTCCGCCGCGCTTTCAGGTCCGGCATCGGCCGGCGCCAGGGGCCGCGCCCGCCCTTCGTGCATCCGACCTCGCGCTGACCACGGTGCGCCGCGACGGCGCACGGCAGTGCTTTGCCCTGCGCGAGGCCGACGGGTGCTTTGAATCCGTCGACGAAATCCCGGAGCCGCACGACTTCGATGTGCATGTAAACCTCGGGTCTCGATTCGACGGGTTCGGCGCGACGCTGCGCTACGAAGAACCCGCGTCTCATGGCTACGGGCATGGGCATGGCGAGCACCACCGCGACCATAACATGCGTGCCGCGTTCGTGCACGTGGCGGCGGACGCCGCCGTTTCGGTGCTGGCGATCCTGGGGCTTTCCGCAGGGAAGTTCTTCGGTCTCGCCTTCATGGACCCGGTCATGGGCATCGTCGGCGCGCTGGTCATCGCCAATTGGTCCATCGGCCTGGTCCGGGGCACGGGGGCGATCCTGCTCGACATGAACCCCGACCATAGGCTGAGCCACGAAATCGCAGCGCTGGTGACCTCGCAGGGCGACAGCCTGTCCGATCTGCACCTGTGGCGCCTCGGGCCCGGCCATCTGGGGGCCATCGTCTCGGTGCGAAGCCCGGACGCTGCGCGGGATGCCGCCCATTATCGCTGCCTGCTCGCCCGCTACGCCGATCTTTCACATGTGACGGTTGAGGTAAGGCCTCTGTGCCTTTCCTGAGAGTACGACCGCCGAACCCGTGATGGCTGTCCTCACTGGCGGTCCCATGAGGTTCGCCCGTGTCGGCGGGCTGTTCGTACTGGCGGCGATCGCCGAGATCCTCGGGTGCCACCTGCCATGGCCCGTGATCCGCGCGGAACGCCCATGGTGGCTCGGGTTGTCGGCCGGTGCGTCGCTTGCCCTGTTCGCCGGGCCCTTGACCCTGGGTCCGGCGGCGGCAGCGCGGACTTACGCGGCCTATGGGGGGTGTCTGCATCGCCGTGGCTGGCGCCGGTCGAGCGCATGGCGTTGACCTGGCGGGATCTCGTCGCAGCTGGCGTGGCCCTTGCGGGCATGGCCATCATCGTGCTCCAGCCGCGCATCCATCGGAGGCGGGCGGCCGCGCACGCGCTCGAGGCCGGGGCCGGCACCGATCGTGGCGTCCGGCCCTCTCTGCTAACGCGCTTGGCTGGCCCTTTTCCTGAACATCACCCGGGCCGCGTGCAGGGCGGCTTGCACCGCACTTCGCCTGTAGTCCCATTGCGCGTCCTGCGTCGGCGGCACGATGGTCATCGTGGCGTTGGCTTCGAACAGCATGACCCGGCCTGCGTGGTCGACGCAGAAATCGATGCCGCAGTAATCGAGGTCGAGGACCCGCGCGATCGCGTGCAGGGTCCGCACGACACCGGCGCCGAGATGCGCTGCGAAGTCACCGAGAAATGCGGCTTCCTCCGCCCTGTGCTGCGGACTTTGCGCCATGTCCGAGCTGAAATAA
Organism: Pseudomonadota bacterium; assembly: GCA_021788645.1. Taxonomy (GTDB): domain Bacteria; phylum Pseudomonadota; class Gammaproteobacteria; order Burkholderiales; family JAKAFK01; genus JAKAFK01. Next base: position 2,022 of record JAJYKK010000033.1, on the reverse strand, counting down.
TGGACTTTCCAGTGGCGTGAGACCGCCAAGTGCAACGGATATAGCGCGCCGTCGATCGCCATGACGCGGTATTTCCGGAACAGGCCGTCCGGCGTCTGGGGATCGAGAAATTCGGCTGCGAGCCATTCCTCGCCAGGCAGCGCCTTGAGCGCCGCATCCACCTCATCGGCACGGGCCGCGCGGACGAAGTGGCGGCCCCCATGGAACCCGGGAGCACGCAAGAGGCATGGCAGGCCGACGGTCGCGATGGCCTCGGCCGTGTCGGAGCGCTGTCCTTTGGCGAGGGTGCGCATGCGCGGGGCAACGACGCCCGGCAAACGACCCAGATGGACACTGTTGGCGAGTCGCCCGGTCCGCGCGACGGCCTGCGGCCGGTTGATCACGGGCGCGTCTGTGCGTTTGATGAGCGCCTCGGCGATGGCGAGGCCTTCCGGGCACAGATCGGCGTCACCAATGGCATTGAAGACCAGGTCATGCGCGGGAAGTTCGTGCGCCGGATCGAGGTATTCTGCGGCCACGATGGTCGTCTCGAAGACGGCCCGGTCGATGATAAAGCGCCAGGGCACATTGCCTTCGAGGGCGGAGGCGATGAGCAGGAGGGCCAGCGGTCTTCCGTTGCCTCCGAATGGAAGGCGGGAGACGGGACGCGTACGGAAGCCGCGCTCGCGATGCGCGCGCGCGCCGGCGAGGTCGCCTTGCCGGTGACACACCGACGCAAGCCCCTGGTGTGCCGCCGGCAGGTCGGGATCGAGCGCCAAGGCTTTGGCGAAGTGCGTCCGCGCCGTTGCAGGATCGTCCTCCCAGAGCATCAGGTTGCCCAGGTTGACATGGGGGGCGATTTGCGTCGGATGGTGGGCGGCCGCGGCGGTATAAGCGGTCTTTGCACCGGAGGTGAATCCGCCGTCGAACAGCAGGTTGCCAAGGTTGTTCCAGGCGCCGAAGTGTGTGGGGGAGAGCCGGAGCACCTCCATGAACGCGGCGCGGGCCTTGGCGAGATCCGCGTCCGCGCTGGAGCGGGCGAGGAAGTTGGCGGCGTTGAAGCGCACCTCGACCGAGGTTGGGGCCAATACCGTGGCCTGGGCATGGAAGGCAGCCGCCTCATCCCCGCGTCCGGCGCCCTCCATGAGGAGCGCGAGGTTCGCGTAGGCCCGCGCGTCCCCCGGCGCAAGCCCCATTGCGCGCCGGAAGCAGTCCTCCGCTTCTTGCCAGGCGCCGCGGCCCAAGAGCAACACGCCGAGATGAATGCGTGCTTCGAGGTTGCCGGCATCGAGCGCAACTGCCTCGCGCTGGCAGGCCTCGGCGTCTTCTCGGCGGCCCTGGTCGGCCCGCAGCACGCCCAGGTTGAAATGCGGCTGCGAGGCGGCCGGATTCAGGGAAATGGCGCGTTCCCAACACGTCTGGGCCAGGTCCGGGTGGCCGAGTCGATATGCGCAAATGCCGGCCAGATTATGGAGTTCAGCATCCCCGGGCGTCGCCTTCAGCTGTTCCAAGGCGCTGTCCAGCGCAGGCTGCAGCTTGCCCTGGGCGAGCAAGCGGGCGACCGCATGGCCCGGCGTGGCGTCGTTTTCCATTGTTCGCTTGGCAGTATTGGGATAGGCGGTTGGTCGAGTGATTTTATCGCTTCTGCGCGGAAAGATGCCACTCCATCGGCCAGGACGATCCTAGGGAAAATCGTGGCGAAGCGCCTTCCTTCTCGCCGAGGCACTGGACTCTGTATGTGAGCAGCGTAACGCCAGGCACGTCCTGGTGAATGGGGCTTATACGTCGCAAATGGACTCGACCAACGGCTTGCTGGAAGGCAAGCGCGAAGGCGACAAATTTTACCGTGCAAACGGGGTCGTTCTCCAAGCCGACCACAACGCTGCCCTGAACGTGTTGGCGCGACTAGACGACAGCGAGATTTCTCGCTTCACTCCCTACAAGGAAGTGCGTCGAATCCTGTTGGCGCGTTCTCCGGCGCAACTGAGCGTCAAGGGGCTTGAGTTGGGTGCGCAAGCGCGTCAACCAAGTGCGGATAAATCC
>JAJYKK010000032.1 GCA_021788645.1 Pseudomonadota bacterium | reverse complement strand
AGTTCGGCTTCATTGCCCCAGCGCTCTAAGCGGCAGCTCGCGCAAAAACATGATCTTTGCTGGTCAGGCCCTCGCTCGCCCTGGGCATGGTCTCTTTCACGCTAAAAACGGGATCGGACAGGGTCGCTGATCGGGGCGACGCGTTTTGATCTCGCGTCGTTCCCCGGGCGGACGCCGGGTGTGTGCGAAGCGCTGCGCTTCTCCCCGCCGGGGCGCGGTGCCAAGGGCCATGGATTGCGCCTCTCGCGGCTCCGCTTAGCGCTTCAGCGCATAGCGTGCCGGCGAGGCCCTTCACGGTGCGCACCGGCCGCGCGCTGGACGCGGACGAATGGCGAGGCGCTCCCGGTCGGCCGGTGCGGCGGACGGTTCGCGACGGCTAGGGCGCGTCGAATGCGGCGATGGCTTCCGTTTCGGCCCGCGCATCGGCAAGCCATTCGCCCATGGCCGGCAATGCCATGATCCGCCCGGCATACGCGGCAACATGCTCGGGCACCGAGACCTGATAAATATGGAAGCGCAGCACGACAGGGGCAAAGAAAGCATCGGCGATCGTGAAAGGTCCGAACAGGAACCCGCCCTGGGAAGCCCCGGCAAGGCAGCCACTCCAGCTCTCAAGCACCCGCGCCACGTCGTGTTGTACGGCCGCATCCATCGCCACCCCCGAAGGCGCCCGTCGGATGTTCATGGGAAGCCGGCTGCGTAGGGCGGAAAATCCCGAGTGCATCTCGGCGCACAAGGACCGTGCGGTCGCGCGTGCACGCCGATCCGTAGGCCACAGGCGCGCCTCCGGGAACGATTCTGCGAGATACTCGCAAATCGCCAGGGAATCCCATACCGTCGTATCGCCATCCCGTAGGACCGGAACCTTCCCCGTCGGCGCGTAGGCCAGCATTCGCACCTTGGAGTCCGGCGTGTAGAGGGGAATCCTGACCTCTCGGAACGGGATGCCGGCCTGCTTTAGAAGCAGCCAGGGGCGAAGCGACCACGACGAATAGTTCTTGTTCCCGATCACGAGTGTCAGATCTGGCATAGGAATCCCATAACGCTATCGGTTATTCGGAAGGGGCGCGGCCTGCCTCGTGCTTGCCGACTGCGCTCGTTGTCGATCGTCCTTCTGCACTTTAGGGAAGCGGGTTCGCGACGTCAACACGGGCCACCGGCCCGCCGCCGATGTTAAAATAGGCGATGTCCCGCACTTTGTCCATGCCCTCCGAGGCGCCGGCGATCACGATCAGCGAGCTCAATCGCAGGGCCCGCGCCTTGCTCGAGCAGGCTTTCCCCCTTCTCTGGATCACCGGAGAGATCAGCAACTTGACGCGGGCATCCTCTGGCCATTGGTATTTCTCGCTCAAGGACGACAAGGCCCAGGTCCGCTGCGTCATGTTCCGGCACAAGAACCAGCACCTGGAGTTCGTCCCGGCCAACGGCGTGCAGGTCGAAGCCCGCGGACTGGTGAGTCTCTATGAACCGAGGGGCGACTTCCAGGTCACCGTCGAGACCATGCGCCGCTCCGGCTTGGGGGCTCTCTTCGAAGCCTTCGAAAACCTCAAGCGCAAGCTCGAGCGGGAGGGCTTGTTCGCCACCGCCCGCAAGCGCCCTCTCCCGGCGTTCCCACGCCAAGTCGGGGTGGTGACTTCCCCTGCGGGTGCCGTCTTGCACGACGTGCTGACCACCCTCAGGCGGCGCTGGCCCGCCCTGCCGGTCGTCATCTATCCAACGCCGGTGCAGGGGGAAGGCGCCGCCCAAAAGATCGCCGAGGCCATCGAGACAGCCGGCCGGCGCCAAGAATGCGACGTGCTGATCCTCGCCCGCGGCGGCGGCAGCATCGAGGATCTTTGGCCATTCAACGAGGAGGTCGTCGCGCGCGCCCTTTTCGGTTGCGCCGTCCCGGTCGTCTCCGGAGTGGGGCACGAGACCGATTTCACCATCGCCGACTTCGTAGCCGACCAGCGGGCTCCTACGCCAACGGCCGCCGCCGAGATGGTGAGCCCGAACCGCGCCGCCATCGCGCCGCACGTCGCGGCACTGTCCGAGCGCTTGCGACGGGCGGGCGCACGCACCGTCGAAACGCGCATGCAGCACCTCGACCACCTGCTGCGTCGTCTGGTGCACCCCGGACAGCGTCTGACCAACCAGGCGGGCCATCTCGCGCATCTGGGCCAGCGGCTGAAGAGCGCCTTTCACCGGCGCTTGGACGAGCGTCGTTTCCACGTCGATCGTTCGGAAAGCCGGCTCGTGCGCAGGCGACCCAACGTGACGGTGTTAGGGCAGCCGCTCGTCACCCTGCGCCATCGTCTGCACAGCGCACTGACCCAACGGCTCGAGATGCATGCAGCCGTGCTGGGAAGGCTCGAAGGCAACCTCGGGCACCTCAATCCGCAAGGGGTGCTCGACCGCGGGTATGCCATCGTCCAGGCGCAGGACGCCCAGATCATCCGCGACAGTCGGCAAGTGCGCACGGGCGACAGCCTTAAGATCACACTCGCCCGCGGCGAGATGGAAGCCCGAGTCACGCGGGCAGACGACGGCGACGGCTCCCCCCTTTAGCGGGCTGCCGCCCCAAGGACAGCGCGAGCCGGGCGCGCGAAGGGCCCGTACGATCGGGCGCGGTGCGCCCGCCAGCGGACGGAACGGCGCACCTACCGGCCACGCGTCTTGGCAACGCCCGTACGCGACGTCCCCGGGACCGGCGCCCGGCTTGGCGTGATGCGCGTCAGTATGGGCCCGCCGGGAACCATCCCTGAAACCGTACTGGCCCGCTCGTCAAGCCCTTATCGGCGCTTCACCCGCGCGCAAGCCTTGGTGCCGCCTGCGCGCGAAGCCCGCGAGGACCACCAATCCGGAGGCGAGCAACCCTGCGGCGGAAGGCAAGGGCACCGGGGCCGGGTCATACCCAATCACATCCAATGCGGTAAGATCGCCGGCGGAGACCGGCAGAGTCATCCCGGCGCCTGCGAACGCGTTATAGGCATCGGGCGTGAGCCCCGCCCAGTCCCCCAAATCGCCAGCCGCATTCGTATTGAAGGTATTGATGACCGTACTGCCCCCATCGATGGAAAAATCGTTCCCCCCCGTTCCGGTGCGGAACAGGTCAAGCACTGAATAGCAGTTTGTGCCCCCCCCCGGAGGCTGAAGCGCCCCATCACCTGGCTGATTTCGTGCTCGGCGACCGCGACAAAGTCGAACTGGCTCGGCGCTGGCGTCGTGTTTGCGAAATCCCAGTTTACGCCGCTCCCGAACCCAACGGCGCCATCGCTCGCCGACGTATTGCCAGGAAGAAGAGACAAGGCCTTGGCCTGGGCGGTCGCGACGGCGAAGGCGGAGTTCGCGGCTGGATCGACAAGGTGTGCCAAGGCCGTGGCATCGCTCACGGTCTTCGCGTCTGCGCTCAGCGCCTCCTTGACTTGGCTGAACGTATAAGGTCCCTGGGCATTGGTCTCGCTCTCGCCGAGAGCATTGGAACCCAAGGGTGATCCCCCCACTTCCCCCCAACCCACCTGAAGGTTAACCGCAATCGGGTCGCTGAAATGGGCGGAATAGAATTGCATCGCGCTCTGAAATGCCGGTGCGAATCCGGCCGGTGCGCTGCTCACACTGGAATCGTAGGTGACGTGGAAGGTCAGGGCATCAGCGGCTTGCGGTACGCCAACCCCCAACGCAGCCGCCGTTAGTGCTCCCGCCACGAAAAATGAACGCATGATTGCCTCCAAGCGAAGAGTCCCATCCCCGGACATGGATCGTTTTCCATTTCTGTCACGGCAGACGAGATCGATCTCCCTGATTGGCTTGTGCGACAGATCTCCATAGCGACCGGGATGCGCCCGGCAGGGGTCGGGAGGACATGTGCAACGTGGCCACATCCGCCGCAGCCCGCTGGGCCCATCAGCGCCCTCTTGAGGAAACCGCCGGCATGCCGTCGTGCCTGGCTCGTCTGCGTTAGCCCAACCGCTACGCGCCGGCGCCTCCCTCAGCAAACTATAGGACAGCCGAAAGGGATTTCAACGAATGCGCCCTATCTGCAAATAGGGAGGGCCGCCCCGATCGGCGTTCGCGCCATCGCCCGCAAAGGCCGCACGCCCTTTGCGGTTCTGGCTTAGAGGATATCAGCCGCAAGAGACATATGGACTCTCCCGGCACCAAGCATCCGTGGACGGTGTGGCGGGGTTTTCCGGCTGGGCGTCTTGCGCTGGGCCGCCCGATCGACCGTCGTAATCTCTTCGCCAGCGCCCCCTGGGAGTCTGCGCGGCAGAGCGCGCGCGACGTCTCCCCGGATAGGATGCAGCGCATCTGTGACCCAGTTCGGTTAAGACTTTCACAGCCTGGAAACTGCTGAGCCGCGTGACAGATGCGTTTTTTGGTGGGTGGGACAGGCGTCAACGGGCCCATTTCCGGTTTGTCCGCTCATAGGTACGCCAAGCCTGGCGCAGCCGCTTGACCAATAGCCGAAGAATCGCGCCCGAATGCTTCGCACCGTCGATGTTCGACGGGCGCAGGTGGCTGACCAGCGGTCGCTCTCCGCAGAAGACATACAGCGGCAGGAAGCAACCGGAACGCCCCGTACCGCAGTCGATGTGGCTTGAGCGCAAGGGACCAGCGACCGGATGCCGACGACAAGCCCAAAGGCGCCGCCACGGCTCTCCGCGCGCTTCATTCCGCCAAGAGGCGCAAAAAAATGATGCCGGCGAGGGCGGTTTCGGCGCATCTTGCCGACGGCCGTCGATACGGGACTGCAATCCTTCCGCTTGGGCCACCGATCGCCACTTCGGCTGAATATTGGCACCGTCTCTCCGCCATGAGCCGCGCCGCTCCAAGAACCGCGCGGTCCATTCAACGGGACTTTCCGGACAGCGTTATCTAGATATTCTCAGTGCCTTTCGCATATTGTGTCGATAATGTTTACATAAGACCATATTGCCGATCTTTTTAATCCATTTTTTCATTACGTTACACATTATTCGCATTGGCATGATTCTCGCTTAATGGTCATTGCATCTTCTCTTTTCCAACGAATGGGAGCAACGCTCATGTCAAACACGGCCCCCCGAGCCCGATGGCTCTTGGCTTCGACAATTCTGATGGCGTTTGCGGGCGCGGCGCACGCGAGCCCCGTCGATACAACGCTGTACTTCACGACATACAATGGGGGAGGTCGTGATGTATGGAAAACCACAGCGACCTATGCGGGGAACGGGACGGCCGGGAATGGTACCTTCTCGCCGGGAACCGCGACCAATATTGCGGCCACGCCCGGCGCCGATGGCATCGTCCTAAATCCGAACAACAAGCAACTCCTGGTCGGGGGTCAGGGGACAGGCAACATTTACCAGGTCAACCCAGGCAATGGCGCCTACATCGCGTTGAGCGCGGGCATGAATACCTATGAGGTGACCGTGGATCCGAGCCATGACGTGGTCTGGGGTGGCGGCAGCGAAGGCAACACCGTCACATTCACCTCCGTTCCGATCCATCCCGCCGGGGGAGCGCCGACGGTCGCAACGGCCCATCTGGCGTCCGGCGCTCCCATTTCGATCACGCATCTCACGTTCGTGGCGGGCCAAGCCGCAGGGACGGCGTTTTATACGTCAGGCGGCGACAGCGGTGGGGGAAGCTTTGGTACCATTGATCTGGCGACGGGACGGGTAACGCCCATCTTTACGAACGTGAAATACGCACACGGAATGGTGTATGACCCTTTTACGGGTGACCTCATCATTTCCGGTGGCAACGAACTGGCTCAAATCAACCCGGCCACGGACGCGGTGGTATCGACAGGGCTCTTCGGCGCGGATGTGCTCGACCAGGGGGCGGTCGATGGCAACGGCAATCTCTATTGGGCGGACAACAACGGCAATCTGCTGTATATCAATTACTCCACCACGAAGCTGATCGGATCGCCGTCGAACTTCGTATCCAATACGTTCTACATGCCCCAGCTTGATGATTTCGCCCCTCTCGTCGGGGCCGGCGGGACGAACAACAATACGACCGTCCCCGAACCGGCCACCCTCGCCCTGATGGGCCTGGGCTTCGCCGGCTTGAGCTGGGCTCGGCGCCGCAAATCCTGATCGGTCGCGCGCCACGAGGAACGAATGGCGGCTCGATAGCCGCCATTTTCTTGGAAAATAGCTGATTGGGCCTCCATTCAGCACGATCGTCGGCGCTTGATGCGCCCGTCGCCACTCGCTCGGTTCGGCGCCTGGGCGCCATCCTTGCGCAGCAGGCCTAACCCCTGGCCGCCCACTCAGTCACATGCGCGCCCACCGTGTGAGCCAGTTCTGGCGAGAAGCAGTCGAAGCATGCCGGTTGCGCCAAGCCGCGAAGCCAAGTGAGCTGTCGCTTCGCCAACTGGCGCGTGGCCGCGATACCCTTCTCGCGCAGCATCGCATGCCCATACTCGCCCTCCAGGTATTGCCAGGCTTGGCGATAGCCCACGCAACGCATCGAGGGCAACTCCGGCGTCAAGGAGAAACGCGCCCGCAACGCGGCGAGCTCGTCGACCAGCCCGGCATCGAGCATGGCCTCGAATCGCCTTGCGATGCGCCGATGCAAGAGGGATCGGTCGCTCGGCACCAAGGCGAGCTCGATCCGCGAATAGGGAAACGCCGCTTGGAACTTGTTCTCGAGCGCCACCGACATCGGCTGCCCGCTCAGATGGCACACTTCCAGGGCGCGCTGGATGCGCTGCGCGTCATTGGGCTTGAGACGCTCGGCCGTCTTAGGATCCAGCCGGGCAAGCTCCGCATGCAAGGCAGCCCAGCCCAGCGCCTTGGCGCGCCGTTCGATGGCCTCCCGCAAGACAGGATCCCCCTGCGGAAGCTCCGACAGTCCTTGCGTCAGCACCCGGAAATAAAGAAGCGTCCCACCGACGAGGAGCGGAATGCGCCCGCGCGCGGTGATTTCACCCATCACCCGCAGCGCATCCTCGCGGAACTGGGCTGCCGAGTAGCGCGCCGTGGGATCAATGAGGTCGATCAGATAGTGGGGCGCGCGCCCCAGGGTCTCCTTGTCCGGCTTCGCCGTGCCCACATTCATGTGCCGGTAGACCAGCGCCGAGTCGACGCTCACGATCTCGCAGCCATACGCTTGCGCCAACTCGCAGGCAAGTTCGGTCTTGCCGCTCGCGGTGGGCCCCATGAGCAAGATGGCTGGCGGCAGGCGCGGCTCAGCCCGCGAACGGGGCAAAGATGTCATTGGCCTCGCCGGAAAAGCTTATCCAGGTCCTTGAGGGCGATCCGTGACCACGTGGGCCGGCCATGGTTGCACTGGCCGGCACGCTCCGTGGCTTCCATCTCCCTCAGCAGCGCGTTCATCTCCGCGACGGTCAGACTGCGGTTGGCCCGGACGGCGCCATGGCAAGCGAGCGTCGCCAGCAGTTCGTTGCGACGCTCCTCGACCAGGCGCGTGGCCCCAAAGGTCCGCAAGTCCTTCACGAGCGCCTTGGCCAGGGCGCTCACATCGCCGCTCGCCAGCAGCGCAGGCACCGCCCGAACGACCACAGCGGTCGGCGACAGCGCGGCCATGTCGAATCCCAGTTCCCGGAGCGCTTCACGCTCTTCCTCGACCGCCGCGACATCCAGGGCTTCGGCCGGAAAAGTAACCGGAATGAGCAAAGGCTGCGCGGCGATTGCCTTGGCATCCAAAGCCGCCTTGAGCTTCTCGTAGACGATGCGCTCATGGGCCGCGTGCATGTCGACGACCACCAGTGCGTCCTCGGTCTGCGCCAGCACATAGATGCCTTTGAGCTGCCCGATGGCGTAGCCCAGTGGAGGCATGGCGGCCGGATCCGCTGCCGTGTCCGGAGCCGGGGCCTGAGGACCAGGCGAGCGCCCGAAAAGCGCCCCATAAACGTCCGCCTTCGGCGGCGCCTGAAAAGCCATGGCCATCTGGCGCATAGGCGGCGCAAGGATCGGATCGTGCGCCCGCGCGGCATCACCGACCGGCATCGGCGAAACGCCCGGGACCGACGTCCTGGAAAGCGCCCGGTGAAGGGCATGATAGACGAACTGGTGCACAGCCCGCGCCTCGCGAAAGCGCACTTCGGATTTTGTCGGATGGACGTTGACATCCACCCCTTCCGGGTCGAGTTCGAGGTGTAAGACGAAGGCGGGATGACGGTCGTGATGCAGCATGTCCGCATACGCTTCGCGGATCGCGTGCGCGAGCAGCTTGTCGCGCACGAAACGCCCGTTGACGAAGACGTATTGCGCGTCGCGGCCTGCGTTCCCGTACGTCGGATAGGCCGCCATGCCGGAAAGCCGCAACCCGCCGGCCGACACCTCGATCGGCGCGGCGTTCTCCCCGAAATCTGCCCCCAGGATGTCGACAATCCGCCGCTCTCCATCGCCAGGCGCCAGATGCCGTTGCGCCCGGCCGTTGTGATGCAGCGTGAAGCCGACATCGGCGCGCGACAGCGCAAGGCGCTTGAACGCCTCGTCGCAGTGCCCGAACTCGGTCGCCTCGCTCCTCAGGAACTTGCGCCGCGCCGGGGTATTGAAGAAGAGGTCCTTCACCTCCACGACCGTCCCGACGGGACCTGCCGCCGGCTCGAGTTCGGACATCTGGCCGCCCTGGGACTCGATGCGATAGCCATGCGGGTCGCCCGCGGTGCGGCTCGTGATCGCCATGCGGGAGACCGCCGCGATGCTGGCCAAGGCCTCGCCGCGGAAGCCCATGCTGCGCACCCGAATAAGGTCCTCCAGCGAACCGATCTTGCTGGTCGCATGGCGTTCGAGCGCAAGCGGGAGCTCTTCCTGCGGGATGCCCACCCCCTGGTCGGCGACGCGAATGAGCTTCACGCCACCGGCGGCGAGCTGCACCGAAACGTCACCGGCGCCGGCATCCAGGCTATTCTCAAGCAGTTCCTTGAGCGCCGAAGCCGGCCGCTCGACGACCTCGCCGGCAGCGATCTGATTGATGAGAAGGTCGGGCAGAAGACGGATGGAGGACATTCACACAAGGCCAGCACGCAATCCCATCGAGGCGCCGCCGAGCCGGCGCCCTCGGGATCTTCGCGCACTATAACGGCAGCACCCTCGGGCTGGCAAGGGGAAAGGCGGCCGGCGTCAGCCGCTCATGGTCTCGTGAACCGCATCGGGGGGGCACGGCCAGGCCGGCATGGGTTCGGGGGACGGGCGCCACCTCAGCGGGCAAGAAGCGGGACCACGACGCGTTCAAGACGTGCCTGCGTCCAGGCGGGCCTTCTCGCCTGCCAGCCATCATAACGGAGGATACCTGCACGATCGATGACAAAGCTCACCGGGATACGCCAGATGCGGCCATAGCCGCCGGCCCAGGCGCTGCCCAGGAGCCCTACCGGGAAACTCAGATGGGAGGCCATAGCGCGGACTTGTGCCAGATGGCCCCGGCCGTCGAGGCTGAAGCCCAGCACACGCAGCCCGCGTGCCGCATATTGGGAGGCGAAGGCAGAAAGGATCGGCAATTCCTGACGACAGGGATCGCACCAAGTCGCCCAGAACGTGACGAGCACGACGTCTCCGATGAGGTCCGTGGTGCGGAGGGTGCGCCCGTCGAGCGCACGAAGCGCGAGCGGGGGCGCCGCCTGCCCCAGCACGAGATCGTTCGCAGACGCCTGTGGCGCATCGAGGCCGGCGGCCCAGGCGGCCGTGAACGCGGCCGCCGCGCGAAGCCATCCGCGCCGGGCGATCGATGTCCTGTCCCCGTTCACGGGTCTCACATGCGGAAGATCGTCGTCAGAACGCATCGCTCACCCCCACGGTGGCGGTCCAGCGGGGAAAGAGCTGATAGCCCGACAGATCGCTGTACAACGGCAGCTGCACGAAGCCGTAGCCCACGACGCCCTTCGCCAGCACGGCGCTCACCCCGGGACTCAGATAGGCCACCGTGCCGGCGGTGTCTGTCCTATCGGCCAAGGCTCCCGTATCACGGGCCTTGGCAGTCAGATTGACCTGCAGCTGGGGCACAAGCCTGGGGCTCGCCTCATCGCGCAGGCCGACGCTCAGCGTAGCGAGATCGCCGGGACGATAGTCCGCGTCAGGCTGATCGAGCTTTTCGGCAATGGCCGCCTGATACTGGCCATTCACGAAGGCGTCGAAATCCTGACTCACGGCCTTGTAGTAGTAGGCACCAACAATCAAGTCCGTGCTGCCGGTGCCAGGCTGAAGGCTGGTATCGAGCACTTGGCTCCTATTCGGCCCACTGGAGAAGGCGATGGGATCGCGTCCCACGATGGCGCCGGTCAGCGTGTTGTTGCCGCCATACCGCCCGGTTGGCCACTTGATGCCGACCTGCACGCCCAAGCTGTGCAGGGGAAGGAAACCCTGGTAGCTCACAAGGGTTTTGATGTCGCCCAGGCTGTCGAAGGAAGCCGCACTCAGGTTGTCGCCCGTGAGTTCGCTGCTGGTAGCCTGGCTGTAGGTCGCATGCGAACGGTCCACATAGGGCACCGCCAAGGCGATGTTCCAGTCGGCGTTGGGGCTATAGGCAACACCCAAGGTCGTGTAGCGATTGATCGTGTCGTGCTCCACCTCCTGGTTGGCGGCCGGGTTGAGGGCCGCCACCTGCGCGGTCGACACCGCGTGCGTTCCGTGGCGCAGCTGGCTTTGGTCGAGGTAGTCATATTGCAGGCTCGCTCTCCCGCCGGACGTGGCCTGATAACCCATCGCCGCATCGGTGGACAGCGAGCAGCCGCAGGTCGCGCACGCCCAGGCATCGGATGCCGACAGGAAGACGAGTGCAGCGCAAGAGCCCAGCAAAGCCATGAAACCCACAGGTCCGGGCATCAAGACCGCTGCCAGCGTCTTCCGATTCACAACGGCCCCCTTTTCTCATGCGCGACGGCGCCCTGGATGGCGCACCGATAGGGTGGTCGATTGACCGCGTCGCGCGCGGCTGCCTGGTTCAGTTTTCCGCCAAGCGGTCGGCGGAGCTCGGCGGGTTGGTGGCGAGGTACTCGCGAACCCCGCCAAGGATGGCCCTCGCCATATCCTCCTGAAACGCAGGCTCCACGAGTTTGTGCTCTTCACTGGAGTTCGTGAGGAATCCGGTCTCGATCAGGATGGAGGGAACGTCCGGGTCCCTGAGCACCGCGAAATTGGCCTGCTCCACGCGCCGATCGTGAAGGTCATTGAAGGCACCCACTTTCGACAGCACGTCCTTGCCGAAGTCCAGGCTGTCGTGGATCGTCGCCGTCTGCGACAGGTCAAGAAGCGTCTCCGCGAGGTACGGATCCTGGCGGCTGGGCAATCTCACGCCGCCAATCCGGTCGGCGCTGTTCTCGCTGCGCGCGAACCAGCGCGCTTCCGAGTCGGTCGCGCCGCGCTGCGACAGCGCGAACACCATCGTCCCATGCGCCTGCGGATCCGACGGCAAGGAATTGGCGTGAATCGAAATGAACAGATCCGCCTTCATAGCGCGCGCTTCCTGGACCCGCTCGCCCAGGGGCACAAAATAATTGCCGTTGCGGGTCATATGCGCCACCATATTGGGTTGCGCATCAATGAGCGCCTTGAGCTTGCGGGCGATGGCCAAGGTGATGTTCTTTTCTTCCACGCCATCAGGCGCGATCGCGCCCGTGTCCTTTCCCCCGTGCCCGGGATCGATGCAGATGACGATACGGTGTTCGAGGTGGGGCCGGATCAAGGCCAGTTGCTCTGCGTCAGACCGGCGCCCCGCGTGGACGGGTTCGCCGCCCGTGCCCCCGTGCGCCGCGGTCATCGCCACCGGGATGGGAGCAGCCGCGGGTGCCGGTCCCCGATCGTGCACGACAGGAGACGGCCGAGGAGGGGACGTTTCCTCGGACGCCGTCAAGGCGGATGAGGCGCCCGGATGATGCAGATCGACCACCAGCCGATAGCCGTACTCCCCAGCCGGGGGCTGCAAGGTCACCGACGCGACACTCGCATCGTCGAGTTCGAGCACGAGGCGGACGATCTTGGGCGTAAACTGTCCGACGCGCACCCCCTTCACCTCAGAGGCGCTGCTGGGCGTGCTCTGGGCAAAAGCACGCAATATCTGGTTGAGTTCGACGCCTTGCATGTCGATCACCAGGCGCCGCGGGTGCTCGAGGGTAAAATAGTCGTATTTGAGCGGGCTCGCCGATTCGAGCGTGATGCGGGTGCGCTGACCACGCGCGTTGATGTGGGCCGCCGCAATGAGCGCGGCGCGAATGGACGGGCTGTAGCCGAAGGCAAGCGCGCACGCGGCGATGAGCATTACCGCGAGAGCGGTGCCAAGCAGGCCAGCCCGGGCGCCTCCTCGTCTCAGATGGGTTCTCGCAATCGACGCAGGCACTCGTTCCCCTTCCCGGTTATCGCTTCTATGACGACATTTCTTCCCATCCCATTGATTTCCAAGGAAACCGCCAGGTCCGGGAGCGGCAGGAGGTCACCGCCTTTCTCCGGCCATTCCACCAGGCAAACGGCACCCTCGTTGAAGTGATCGCGCAATCCGGCATCGACCCATTCGTGAGGATCGTTCATTCGATAGAAATCAAAGTGATATAAGTTTAAACTAGAAATTAGGTAATGTTCAACTAATGTATAGGTCGGGCTCTTGACCTTGCCGGGGTAGCCGAGGCCACGCAGGATGGCGCGCACCAGCTCAGTCTTGCCGGCCCCGAGATGCCCGCGCAGGTAGATGGTCAGCCCAGGCTGCACGACTGCCGCCAGACGGCGCCCCAGGGCCTGCGTCGCGCCCACGTCGGGCAAAAAATCAGCCAGCCTTGCGGCAGAAGGATCCTCATGAGCATCCGTCAATTCTCGAGACCTCCGGACAAGCGGGATTGGCGCGCGCTGGCCGCCGATATCAAGCGCTGGGGCCGCGAACTCGGCTTCCAGGGCGTCGGCATCGCCGACACCGACCTGACGGGCTCGGCAGGCGGGCTCCGGTCCTGGCTCGGCGACGGGTGCCACGGCGATATGCATTATATGGCAAAGCACAGCGCCGAACGCGCGGATCCGGGGGCGCTCGTCCCGGGCACGGTGCGCATCATCACCGCACGCATGGACTATCACCCTCCCCTCGCGAGAGCCAGCCGTTCGGTGCTTACCGAGGACACGCTCGCGTTCATTTCCCGCTATGCTTTGGGGCGGGACTACCACAAGCTGATGCGCCGCCGCCTCCAGCAATTGGCGGATCGACTCGAGCAGGCCGTCGGCCCGTTGCGCTACCGCGCCTTCAGCGACTCCGCCCCCGTCATGGAAGTCGAGCTCGCGCGCAAGGCCGGACTGGGCTGGCGCGGCAAGCATACGCTGCTGCTCTCTCGAGAACATGGCTCATGGTTCTTTCTGGGCGAACTCTACGTCGACCTGCCGCTCCCGGTGGACGAACCCGGCTCTTCGCACTGCGGCACCTGCGCCGCGTGCCTTGCGGCCTGCCCCACCCAGGCGTTTGTCGCCCCCTATCGGCTAGACGCCCGCCGCTGCATCTCCTACCTTACAATCGAGCATCGGGGCAGCATCCCGATCGACCTGCGGCCCTTGTTCGGAAACCGCATCTACGGCTGCGACGATTGCCAGCTGGTGTGCCCGTGGAACCGCTTCGCGCAGCCGAGCGACGAGACGGATTTTCGTGTTCGCCAGGGACTCGACGATGTCGCGCTCGTTGCGCTGTTCGCGTGGAGCGAGGCCGAGTTCGCCACCCGATTGGCCGGCTCGCCGATTCGCCGCATCGGCCACGAGCGGTGGCTGCGCAACATCGCCGTGGCATTGGGCAACGCCGCGACCTCGAAGGCCATCGTCGCCGCGCTGGAATCCAAACGCGACCATGCCTCCCCGCTGGTGAGGGAACACGTCGCGTGGGCGCTGGCTCGCCATGCCGCCCCACACATGTGACGCATCGCGCACAAACCGTTAGAATGTCGCATGTCCCGACCGTGCAACAATGCCTTTCGCGCCGCCGTGCCGCTTGCCCCCACATCATGACAGACCTCGATCCTTGCGCGCCGATCGGCGTGTTCGACTCCGGCATCGGCGGCTTGACCGTCGTGCGTGCGCTCATGGAGCGGCTTCCGTTCGAGAACATCCTCTATTTCGGCGACACCGCCCGCGTTCCTTACGGCGTGAAGTCGGTCGAGACGATCTGCCACTACACCCGAGAAATCGCCGAATTTCTCCTGCAGAAGCAGGTCAAGCTCCTGGTCATCGCGTGCAATACCATGGCGGCGGTCGCCTCCCAGGTCGTCAAGGACCTGTCTGCGGTTCCCGTGCTCGACGTGATCGATGCGGGGGCCGCCCATGCCGTGGCGGACGCCCGCGCGCGGCGCATCGGTGTCATCGGCACCCCGACCACCATCAACAGCAACGCCTACGCCCAGGCCATCCATGAGCAAGGCGCTCCGGTCCGCGTCTATTCCCAAGCATGCCCGCTCCTCGTCCCATTGGTCGAGGAAGGTTGGCTCGAGCATGAAGTCACGCGCCTGACCTGCCAGGAGTATCTCAAACCGCTCCTGGCCAATCACATCGACACCCTGGTCCTGGGCTGCACCCCCCATCCCCTTCTCAAGCCGCTTCTGCAGGAAGTGGCAGGCGGCGCCGTACGCCTGGTCGACTCCGCGGAGACCATGGCCGAGCGGGTCGCCGCCTTGCTCGACGAGCGTCAGCTCGCCAATGGCGTGCGCACGCCCCCCTCGTATGAATTCTTCGTGACCGACGTTCCCTTGCGTTTCCAGACGATCGGCGAGCGTTTCCTCGGTCGCGGGCTGCGCAATGTACACGTCGTAAAATGGTAGCTGAAGCACCCGAAGCGCAACGAACCCAGCGAGGCTGACCGCATGCCCCCTTTGCCCCTGATCGTCGAACCCGACGAACTGGAAGCTCACTTGTCCGACCCGGACCTTCTCATCGTCGATCTGTGCAAGCCGGATCTCTACCCCCGCGCCCATGTTCCCGGCGCGATCCACCTCGACTATCGCCGCCTGGTGGAACGGCGCGGCCATGCGGGGGGATTGCTGCCCGATGCCGCCGCATTGAGCGAGATTCTCTCCGGCTTAGGCATCACGCCGCAGCGCCACGTCTGTGCCTATGATGACGAGGGCGGCGGGCGGGCATCGCGCCTGCTGTGGACGCTCGACGTCGTCGGACACGAGAAATTTTCCCTCCTGAACGGCGGCCTCCTGGCATGGTACAACGAGGGCCATCCGGTCGAATCGCAACCCCATGCGGCCGAGCCGGCGTCCTACCCCGTCGCCGCCATTCGACGAGGACTGGCCGATTGCCAATACGTCCTGTCCCACTTCGCGGACCCCCACGTGAGGATACTCGATGCGCGAAGCCGCAACGAATATCTCGGCCTCACCCGCTTTTCGGCGCGCAACGGCCACATCCCGGGCGCCGTCAACCTGGAGTGGACCTTTGCCATGGATCCCGCGCAGCATCTTCGGCTGAAGCCGTTCCCCCTGCTGCGCCAGATCCTCGAAGCCTCGGGTATCACGCCCGACAAGGAGGTGATCGTCCACTGCCAGACGCACCACCGTTCGGCCCACACGTACATCATGCTGAAGGCGCTGGGCTACCCCCAGATCAGAGGCTACGCCGGTTCCTGGTCCGAATGGGGGAACCGCGAGGACACACCGATCGAAACGGACGAGTCGCCTTAGGACGTCCGGGCCTGACGCGTGGCTCACGGGGCGTTGCCCATCCCCGGGCGGTCTCCGCGCTCGAGGCACCTCGACGGCGCCCGACGCGGCCGCAGAGAAAGATTCTCACGTGTTCACCGTCGGTCCCGCCACATGGGTCGAGCCCGCCACCTGATCGATGCACGGCCTCCGGAAGGCCCCGCGCGGAAAAACCGGACGCTCCTGACCAAGTATGAGCGCAAGCCCCTGGCTTCAGACATGGGGTGAGCGAATGGCTTTGGTTGATATACGGATACCGCTGGAATGCCGATACCGGCTGCGTCACCTGGGGCACGCTCGCGTTGCCGGTTAAGCTGCCGACGCAGGATCAGGATCCCTATGTCCATGCTGCGCTGAAATCCGAGACGAAGTATTGCCGCATTGTCTGGCGCATGGAGAACGGTCGGCAACGCGGGTTTGTGCAACTCGTGCAGGACGGCATCGCCCCAACGACGTATGAGTTTCTCTCTTCCGGGCAGATCGTCGGCCTCGATGTTGGGCCGAGCACGATCGCTGTCGTTGGCGATGAGGCGGTTGGGCTGGAGCAGTTCGCATCCGGCGTCGCGCAACCGTGGAACCATCAGCGTCGACTTCAACGCGCGCTGGATCGCTGCCGTAGGGCCACCCGCAAGAAGGCACACGGCGCGCTCGCCAACCAGATCCTCGGGCTGGGCAATCTGATCCAGACCGAAGCACTGTCCTACAAGGCGTTCCAGAAGAACTACGGCCGGCGCGTCAAGGTTCGTGCGCCGGGAATGTTCATCGAACGGCTGTCTCGCAAGGCTGAGAGCGCCGGCGGGACGCTCGTGGAATTGAACACCCGACGCCTGCGTATGAGCCCGTACGACCATGTGTCTGGTACCTACGCCAAGAAGCCGCTGTCGCAGCGTTGGCACCGCATCGGTGGGGACGACGTCATCGTGCAGCGGGATTGCTGTAGCGCCTTCCTGGCGAAGCACGCCACGGAAGACGGGCACAGTTCGTCCCGCCTCGAAGAGGGCTGGGCAGTTGCGGAACCGCTGCTAGAACGCGCGGGAGCGTGCCGGCATCACCAATCGACAAGCGGATTGCCCAAGGGCAACCCCACGGTGGCTATGCCGTCAGAGTCGATCGCGCGTGAGAAAAGGTTGGTGCGAGGCCTCCACCGGGATGCTGTAGGGATAAACCCCGAGAGCCCGGATGCCCCTCGCATGCCTGCCTTTAGAACCCCCTGGCCTTAGCCTCAGGCGAACTGAATAGCCGATTGCGCTCACGCCGGCAACACGGGCTGCGGCAGGTTCAGCGGCGCGAACGGGTGGTCACATAGCCGGTGACTTCCTCGCGATCATGATAAAGGTGCTTGAGGGTCAGTTCGAAGGCGATGCCCGCGTGCGTCAGGCGCTCGGCGATGAGTTCCCTGCAATGGCTCACCGCCTCAAACCGCTTCTTCATGGGCAGCTTGAGGTTGAAGATGCAAGCGCGGCACAGCCCGGAGGCCATCCATTCTGCGACGAGAACGGCGATGCGCGAGGGCTTGTCAACCATGTCGCAGACCATCCAGTCGACGGGTTTGCGCGGCCGGAAGCGAAAGCCGTCGGCGCGCAGGTGGGTGACGCATCCGGAGGCGAGCACCTGGGGATCGAGTCGCCCATTGTCCACCGCGACGACCGCCAGGCCGCGACGCGCCAGCTCGAAGCTCCATCCGCCCGGCGCGGCCCCGAGATCGACGGCCGTGCCCCCCGGGCGCAGCCGTGTCGCCTGCTCCGCCGGGGCCAGGAAAGCGGCGAAGGCCTCCACCAGCTTGAGCGAGGAGCGGCTCGGTGCGCCTTTCGACCAGCGGAGCCTGGGGATCCCCATGAACCAGGGAGACGCATTGCTGGCCCAGGACAAGCCCATGTAGGCCGCGTCCGGACTCACCAAGAACACGTGCAGGCGAGGGCCGCGCGCGTCTTCCAAAAGGCGGCCGGAGTCCCTCAGGCGGGTGCGCAACGGCACCTCGAGACGACGGCACAGCCCAAGGCACGCCTTGGCCTCGTTGGTGTCCGCCGTCTCGACGAAGATCTCGGAAAAGGTGGCGTGAAGCGCGGCGGCCTCGTCCATCACGCGCGTCACCTGATCCCCGGGCGAAATAAGACCGAGCCGTCCGGAAGAAAAGAACATTTGGCGCGCAAAGACAAGATCCGAAAACTGAAGCGTGGAAGCCAGCCGCTCGGCCGCCTCCGCGCGATGCGGGGCAAAGACCACAAAACCGCTGCCCGGATCGGCGTTAACCTCGCCCGATACTGGATGGGCATGCGCACGGACTTCCTCCGCGCACGCCCCCTCGAAGCCGGCGCGCACGTAAAAGACCAAGCACGGCGCGCGGACCGACTTTGCACGCCGCTCGGCGCCCCGCGCATCCGGTGCCCCCACTCGCGAGCTGGACCCGTCCGCCGCTCGCCGGCCGGCCTGCGCATGAGACGAGCCGCTCTCGGTCGCCGGCCGGGCTCTTTGACATTCCCGCATTATTAGGATATCGTTATCTTCAGCTCAGTATGTCCCAACAGAGCATAAAACCTAAGGTCGTCTACCGCAAAAAAAAAAGCGAAAAGGAGAAAAGCATGGGTTGGATATTCAGCTCGGAAAATCTTCCTCTCACGGTCGTCGTCGCCCTGATTGTTTGGGCTTATATTTCGTTCTTCTCCGTGATCCTCTGAGCGTCCGCCGGGCACGCCGCGCGCCGCGCGGCGTGGAAGCGCACCTCCTCGTCAGGGGCGCTCGCAGCCCCAGACGCGAATGAAATCCGGCAACTCCTGCCGGTCGGTCTCCGACATGCGCCGCAATAGCGCCTGCAGCTGCAGGGCGTGATGCTGCAACGTCTCAGGTGCAAGCCGCACCGTCTTCCGGCCGAGCCGCAACATTCCTTGCTTGAGGCATGCGACGCGCGAGGCATGGTACGCATGCCACACGGGCTGCGGCCGGCGTGCGCGCAACGCGGCGTTGATGGTATCGATGACGCGCCGCTTCTCATGCGGCGCAAGTGCGGCCGCCAACGGGAAGGCCATTCTGGCGACCCCATGGCCAAACGCCGCTTCGTAGCGGTGCAAGGCGATGGAAAGCGGATCGAGCGCCATCCACGCGCAACTCTCACTCCATCCGTCATCGGAACTCATCGCGGACCCTTCTCGCGCAGCCGCATGTGCTATGCGTCCCGGCGCAAAAATCCCTGTTCCGGCCCCCCGGCCCGCCCCCGCTAAAGGGTCGCGCGCACCGAGACTCAGTGGACACTGCACGCGCCGCCGGCATCCGCCGGCCTGCCTTCGGCGATCTCCTCAGGCGTCGCATCCCGGATCGAGACGATCTTGACGACAAATGTCGCGGTGCGCCCCGCCAAGGGATGGTTCCCATCGACGGTCAAGCGGCCATCCTTGATGTCGCTCACGCGAAACGTCATCTGCTCGCCCTGATCGTTCTCGAAAAGAACTTCGGCGCCCACGTAACGATATTCTGGCGGAACGTTCTCGATGTCGTCCGTATAGGTCAGCTCCGCCTTGTGCTCCCCAAATCCCTCGCTCGGCGACAGGACCACCTCCACCTTGTCGCCGACCCGGTGCCCGTCGAGGGCCTGCTCGATCTTGTCGAACAGACCGCTATTGGCGCCGTGCACATATCCAACGGGCAGGTCATATTGCTCGAACACGCTGCCCGCGCCGTCGAGGATCGAATAGGTGAGATAGATCACTTTATGCTGTGCGACAACGGGTTCCGCCATTGATTTCTCCGAAGCAGCGCGTCCGATGCACCCCACGCGCCTGTTCAGGTCCCGCCCTCGGATCCATCCCTGCGTGCGAGAACGCCGGAGGCCCCCTGCGGTTCCTGGGCTCGCCAGTTTACCCGATTATGGACATCGACGCGAACCTCGGGACCCATTTCGAGTTCGAGCACGACGTCGCGGGCGCGCCCGCGCCTACCCAGTTCCCAGGAGGCGGACAGCACGATGGCCTGCATGATTTTTTCGAAACCGGCTTCCGATTGCGACACCGTGTACAGTGGGTGCGCGGTGAGGGTCACCGGGCGGCTCGCGCGCAACGTGAGCGCCCCTTCCAGCACGCCGTCGTGCAGTCCGAGCTCCCGCGCCTGTTTGAGCGTCAAGACCGATGCGAAGCCGCCTAGGATGCGCCCGTCGGCGACAAAGCGGCCCGCCGGCCCGTCGCAACTGGGCATCGCCAAGTGAATCGCCGTCAGAAACGTGCCGCCCGACTGACCATTGAACGCGTAGGCGACGCGCAGGCGCCGCTCCGAGAGGCTGATCCGCTTGGTCACCCACAGCCCGGCCTGCTCCCCCGTTTGGCAGGCCAGCGTCACGCCGGCTTCGTCGGTCGACTCCGACTTCAAGATGTAGGTCGTCAGTGGGTGTTCTTCTTCCGGCGTGCACCAGCGATCATTGAACAGGTGGCGGGGATAGGCGTCAGGAACCAGATCGGCAGGAACGATCTCATGCTTGAACGCCACCCGGTCATGCGCCGAAGCAATCCCCTCCTGAGGACCCCGCGAAATCTCTTGCAACTGGATCTTGCGGTAATAGTGTTCGATCCTGCGCGCCAGGGTATCGCCGAAATTATGGCCCAGCGCATAGTCGTCGAGTTCGCACACGCTTGCACGGCCATCGAGGCGCACGACCGCCTGGAGGTGCCCATTGCTCAGAAAAATCTCGTCGTGGCCGTCGAGATCGAGGTCAGCGCGGACTTGAGGAGGCCGGGCCGACGCCTGGTCCAGCAGTCCTTCGAGGCGCACGATCGCGGCGTAGACCGCCCGGCGCAGGTGGGGCAGGTACAGGCCGCCAAAAAGCCCATGCCAGTACGCGTCGTTGGCCTGCGCCTCATAGAGGTAAGTGCGCATCGCCTCGCTCTGCTGCTCGGCGGCCAGGGCATGGAAGCGCTCCGACAACCCCAGCATGCGTTTGTGCATCCAGTTCGCCTCGGCATAACGGCTCATGAAGTTCTTCCAGATCCCGCCGCGCAAGAACGCCTTGTCCTGGTTGAACGTGCCGGCCGCCTTGGCCTGCCCCACCAACTGCGCATAACGGTCCGCGGCCTCGGCCGGCAAGGTCCACTCGTTCATCTCGACGTAGGACGTCACGGGCAGGTAGACCACGCCGCGCGTCCTCGCCTGCGCATGATAGTCCGCGTAGCGCAATGTGCGGATGCGGCGCGAACCGAGCACACCTTCGATGAAGTCCCGCAACCAGCCCTGCTCGTACACCCACTGGTAGGTCTCCGGCCAGATGCCGAATTTTTCGATGTCGTCGAAATAAATCGCCGCCGCCTGCCCGCCCGCATCGGCGAGCCCCTCCAGATAGGCCACGGCATCGCCGGCGGGCGAGAACGGGACGCGATAACGCAGTTCCTCGGAGATCGGAAACAAGTCGAGTCGCGTCCCCCCTTCCTCGGTCGTGAAGAAACCGTTGAGGGCGGGCGCCTTGAGCCCGGTGCAGAGGAAATGGTAGTCATCCACCGTCGTGTACGCGATGCCGGCCTCGCGCAGGCCCGGCACGACGGTGGCGTCCCACACGCGCTCGGTCAGCCAGGCTCCCTTGGGCCGGTTTCCCAGGAGCCGCGCCAGCTTGTCCGCCAAGGCGCGAACCTGCCCGACACGGTCGCGGTGCGGGATGGCCGCCAGCACAGGCTCCGTGTCGCCGCCCCCGAACAGCTCTGCCTGCCCGCGCGCCACCATGGCCCGAAGCCGCTCCAGATCCTCCGGATGCGTCCGCGCCAGATAGTCCAGCAGCCACCCGCTGATGTGGATCGCGAACCGGAACTCGGGATACTGGTGCACCGTCTCCAGGAAGGGGTGATAGCAGCGACTGTGCGCATCTTCCAATACCGAATGAAAATTGCCCACCGGCTGGTGGGCATGCACGCCAAACAACAGGGAGAGGGAAGTCATTTTTGTCCGGTGTTAATGCCGAGAACGCAGGTCGCCGCCTGCGGTGTGCCGGTTTCCATCACGCAACGTGCGCAGGCCGACCATGCGCGTATGCCCGACCGCTCATGAGGCCCGCCGCATGGTGCCTCCTCGCTCGGCCGCCTCCGCCCCGCCCCTGCTGACCGGGCGATCCAGCCACTCGGGCGCCGGAAGCTTGAGCAGAGCGTAAAGATGACGGAGATTCGCGCGGAAGAGCGTGTCAAAGCTCTCCACGCTGTGTCGCGGATTGTCGTCGCCAAACCACCAGAACCAGTCCGAGCTCTCGCAGTCCGCGAGCTGTTCGTGGGCGATGTGCTTCTCCTCCTCGGTAAGCTTGTCGCTCGCCATCATCAGGTCGAAGCTTTGCTTGGCCTTGCACAACAGATCCCAGGCGCGGTTCTTGTCAGGCGAACCGATCCAGGTGGAAAAGGTCCCGTAAACCCAACTGCCGGCGACGAGGCTCGGCAGAACCCCGAAGGTCGCGCAGCGGGAAGACGGCGAGGCGCGTTCGTCGCCGGCCGCCGCGCAGCCGTCCAGATAGGCGCTGAAGGTCGTCATCTCGATCGCCGGGTGGCGCGCAAGCGCCTCATACAGGCCGTCCAGGAAATAATATCCATTATACGGATAATACTCCCAAGCGTTCTCTCCATCGAGGATGATGCTCACCACCGGATCGTAGGCGTCGGTCGGAAAATTGGCGAGAATCGCCTCCAACTCGTGCACGAAATTCTTGACGGCGTCCTCGCCGTTCCATTTTCCATATTCGAACCCGATCAAATCGGACAGGCGGTCGTCGCGAAAGAAGCAGGCCGGGGATGTTCCCGCCGCCTGGATGTGGTAGGGGCGGTAGAGATAGTCCCGCCGCTCGCCCGGATCGGCGGGACTATAGTGGCGCAGGCTATTGGCCAGCACCCCTTCACCGCTGGCCGTCCAGCGGCAGCCGCGCTGCCCGAGCATGCGCAGGAAGGCATCCGACACCCCCCCCTCTGCCGGCCATACTCCCTGCGGGCGCGCGCCGAAGCGGTGTTCATGCGAGGACAGCGCCGACTCGACATGAAAGGCGACCCGGACCGGACCGTTCGGATAACAGGGGGAATCGGGCAACTGGACATCCGGAACGCTTTCCCGCGCGACTCTGAAATCAAGCAGCAGCGGGGCGAGCGGATGATAATGGGGGGTGCTCGAAAGCTCGATGCGCCCCGCGTCGGCGAGCGCCTTGTAGCGCGCCAGGAGCCCGCTCAAGATCTCGCCGATGAGCCGGTAAAGCGCCAGGCGATCGGCATGGGTGAAGCGCTCCCCCTTGGTCATCAAACCGATCAGGAATTCATGCTCGCGGCGGACCGTCTCGCCGGTCCACGCCAAGTGGTACCACACCAGGAGATCGGCCATATACTGCCCCGACACGTAGTGGGCCGCCGAGCCGCCGCTCTCCTCCAACACCCGGTAGATGGCCACCAGCCGCTTGAACGCCGGGAACGGCTCCACCATGGTCGTATGGTTGGCGCGAAAGCAGTCGTTGAGGACGATCTGCCGCTCCCCGTCGGTAATCCGGTCGAGGTCCTCGACCGCCAGCAGGCGCAACAGGGGGTCTCGAACGGCCCCTTCCCTGAAGGCCTGCACATAGGCTTCCAGCTGGTCAAGGAGGACCGGAACGAAGTTGAAGACCGCCCGCGCCTGCGGATGCCGCTCGAGGTGGCGGACCATGTCGGTATAATCCTTGAGCGCATGGAGGTAGGTCCAGGGCAAGGTAGACTCGCCGCTGGCATAGTCACGGTAGTCCGGCTGGTGCATGTGCCAGCACAGGATGAGCCGCAATCGACGTTGTTCGCCCGTCACGGTCGTCGCGCTCAACGCACGTGGTGCACCGGCTGTCCGAGCATTTCCGGCGTGACCAGCGTGATGCCCCGCTCCGTCACATAAAAGCGCCGGCTGTCTTCCTTCGGATCGCGCCCGATCACCATGCCGTCCGGAATGCTGCAGCCCTTGTCGACGACCGTGCGGCTCAGATACACGTCGCGCCCGATGTGGACATTGGGCAGCACCACGGAGTCGACCACTTCCGAGTAGCTGTTCACGCGCACGTTCGAGAACAGCAAGGAGCGGCGCACGGTGGCCCCGCTGATGATGCAGCCGCCCGAGACCATGGAGTCGATGGCCATGCCGCGCCGATCCTGATCGTCGAAGATGAATTTCGCCGGCGGCAGCTGCTCCTGATAGGTCCAGATGGGCCACTTGTCGTCGTACAGATTGAGATCGGGAGTCACCTTGGTCAACTCCATGTTGGCTTCCCAATAGGCGTCAACCGTCCCGACATCGCGCCAATAGGGCACCCCTCCCGGCTTGCCGACGCAACTGTCGGTGAAGCGGTGCGCGAAAACCCGATAGCGGGGCACCATGTAGGGGATCATGTCCTTGCCGAAATCGTGCGACGAATGACGCTCGTCCGCATCGCGAATCAGCTGTTCATAAAGGAACTGCGCATTGAACACATAAATCCCCATGCTCACCAGCACCTTGCCGGGGTTGCCGGGGATGGGCTTCGGCGTTTGCGGCTTCTCCTCGAAGCCGACCACGCGGGACGCGTCATCGACCTCCATGACCCCGAACGCGCGCGCATCCTCGACCGGCACCTCCATGCACGCCACGCTCATGTCCGCCGCATTGGACGTATGGAACGCCAACATCTCGCCGTAATCCATTTTATAGATGTGGTCGCCCGCCAGGAGCAGAATATGCTCCGGATCGTAGTCGCGGATGATGTCCATGTTCTGGAACACCGCATCGGCCGTCCCCTTGTACCAGTCGACCTCGATCCGCTGCTGGGCAGGCAGCAGCTCGACAAACTCGTTGAATTCACCGCGCAAGAATCCCCAGCCGCGCTGGATGTGCTTGATCAGGCTATGCGCCTTGTACTGGGTCACGACCCCAACCCGGCGAATCCCCGAGTTGAGGCAGTTCGACAACGGAAAATCGATGATGCGAAACTTGCCACCGAAGGGAACCCCGGGCTTGGCACGCCAGTCCGTAAGCTGCTTCAGGCGGCTGCCGCGCCCTCCCGCAAGGATCAGCGCCACTGTATTTTTTGTCAATAAGCTGACGAAGCGCGGAAATTCTGTCTGCAAAAGGCTCTCCTTCCTGTTCGAAAAGCATCCTCTATTCTAGATAAAGAAAGCGACAAAGAAAGTGACGCATCAATGATTCATTTGCCGCTACCACGCCGCCCGGACATTCCCGACACAGTAACGTAGTATTCCGGATTTAGGCAAGAAGGCGGAGGGTCGGGACGTCGAGGGGGAAGCCGGTGGAAGCGGGTGGGCGGGTCCCTCCATACGGGGTGCTTGCCTAAATAAAATTGTAGTACTATGAATTCAGAATGATGGCCATGCGACCACAGCCGAGCCGGCCGCGCTGCTACGCGAGCGCGCCCCGACGCGTCCGGTGGATGCGGTACGCGATGAATCGCGCCGGAGTCCGCCAGTGTGTGCTATGAATAACGTGCCAACGCCGGCGTGGCCGGGTGGGGGGTGACACCCGCCTTCCGGAAACATCGGACTTTACCTCGAGAGGAACCGCTTCAACCGGAAGTCCACCGCCAACCCGCCGGATGGCGGTGCAAGGGGCGCAAGCGAAACCGATACCAACACCAACAATGACCGCCTGATGAAACGAGGATTCCCCGGCGTGAGTGCCGCCAGGACGCCGATGCCTCCCGGAGCAGACTTTCTCCTGCCACCCTCTTGCCCATTCACGCCTGGAAGGTCGGGGCCGCGCCTGCAGAGGCCATGCACGCCGGGGATCGGCGCCGATGGGCGGACACCGGGCCCGCGGGCGCGTCCGAGGACGAGCAAGATGCCTATCGGGCGGCCCATCAGACATCCAACAAGGCGATATCGTGCACGAGACTCAAGAGAGCGCTGCTTTTCCCACTGAACTGAACCGCGACGACGTCTACCTCTTTAATACCGGGAAGCTGCATCAAGCCTACCGGCTGCTGGGAGCCCTCCCGATGGAGGTCGACGGCACGCCGGGCGTGCGTTTTACCGTGTGGGCGCCCAATGCCGAACGCGTCAGCGTCATCGGCGAGTTCAACGGTTGGGACGGGCGCGCGCATGCCATGTCCTCGGTCGGCTCGACCGGCTTGTGGACGCTCTTCATCCCTGCCGCATTCCCCGGCGCACTATACAAATACGAGATCCGCAATCGCTTCTCCGGACGGATCCTCGCGAAGGCCGACCCTTACGCGCAGGAAACCGAGGTGCGCCCCGGGACGGCTTCAAGGGTGCCGCGGCCGTCCGCGCATCGCTGGCGAGATGCCCGATGGATGGAGGCAAGGGCCTCGACTGACTGGCTTCACGCGCCGTTCAACATCTATGAGGTGCACCCGGGATCTTGGCGCCGAGGCCCCGACGGACGGTTCCTGTCCTACGGCGAACTGGCCGATCAGCTCATCCCCTATGTCCAGGAGATGGGCTACACCCACATCGAACTGCTGCCCATCACCGAGCATCCCCTCGACGAATCCTGGGGCTACCAGAGCACCGGCTATTTCGCGCCGACCAGTCGCTACGGCACGCCCGACGGGTTGCGCGAACTGGTCGACCGCTGCCATCAGGCTTCCATCGGTGTGATTCTGGATTGGGTGCCCGGGCATTTTCCCTCGGACGCGCATGCGCTCGCCCGCTTCGATGGCACGGCGCTTTACGAGCACGAGGATCCGCGACTCGGCTTTCACCGGGAATGGGGCACCCACGTGTTCAACTACGGACGCAACGAGGTGCGGACCTTCCTGATGTCCAGCGCCTACTACTGGCTGACGGAATTTCACTTCGATGGGCTGCGGGTGGACGCGGTCGCGTCCATGCTCTATCTCGACTACTCGCGCCCCAATGGCCAGTGGATCCCCAACAAGTACGGCGGGCGCGAGAATCTCGAAGCGATCGACTTCCTGCGCGAACTCAATGTCATGGTCGGCCAAACCTTTCGCGGCGCGCTCATGGTCGCTGAAGAATCCACCGCCTGGCCGATGATCTCGCGCCCTGTGTATCTGGGCGGCCTCGGCTTCTCGATGAAATGGAACATGGGCTGGATGAACGACACGTTGCGCTACATGGGCAAGAATCCGGTGCATCGCCGCTACCACCATAACGAGCTGACGTTCGCGCAGCTTTACTCCTACACGGAGAATTTCATTCTCCCGCTGTCCCACGACGAGGTGGTGCACGGGAAGGGCTCGCTCCTCGACCGGATGCCGGGCGACGCCTGGCAAAAGTTCGCGAACCTTCGCCTGCTGTTCATCTATCAGGCGACCTACGCCGGCAAGAAGCTCAATTTCATGGGGAACGAATTCGGACAGGGCAAGGAATGGCAGGTCAAGGAGGAACTGGACTGGCCGTTGCTCGACATCCCGTGGCATCAGGGCATCCGGCGGCTCTCCCGCGACCTGAACCACCTCTATCGCAACATGCCCGCGCTCTATGATCTCGACTTCAATCAGGAGGGGTTCTCCTGGATCGATTGCCATGACGCCGACCAATCGGTCCTAAGCTATATTCGGCGCGCACGCAGCGGCGAATTCGTCATCGTGGCGCTCAACTTCACCCCCGTCCCGCGCAGGAACTACCGCATCGGTGCGCCCGCGAAGGGCGTCTACCGGGAAGTCGTCAACAGCGATGCCGAAGCCTATGCCGGCAGCAATGTGCGCAACGGCCCGATCGCGGCCGAGGAAACACCGTGGATGGGATTGCCCTACATGCTGGAATTCACGTTGCCCCCCTTGGGCGGCCTCGTGCTGGCCCTTGAGCCCGCGTCCGGCGGCGACGAAGCGGCGCCGCCCGACCCCTCCCGCGCCCGCCTGGAAACGTGACTCCCGTTCTTTGTCGAATGCACCGTTAGCGAGGCCCACCGATGAGCCGTTTGACCCAATCCCCCGCCTGGGCCGCCTTGGCCCGGCATCATGAGGCGATGCGCGTGATCCACATGCGCGACCTGTTTGAACAGGACCCTGCGCGCGCCCAGTCATTCTCGTATCTTTTCAACGACATTTTGTTCGACTTCTCGAAGAACCGAATCACCGTCGAGACGCTCGCCCGTCTCTTCGATTTGGCATCGGAATGCCGGCTCAACGAGGCCATCGGCCGAATGTTCGACGGCCGGCCGATCAACGCGACGGAGCATCGGCCGGCCCTGCATGTGGCCTTGCGCAATCGCTCCAACCGCCCGATCCTGGTGGACTCCCGGGACGTCATGCCGCAGGTCAATGCGGTGCTCTCGCGCATGCGGACCTTCACCGAGCAAGTGCGCGGCGGCGACTGGAAGGGCCATACCGGCAAGACCATCACGGATGTCGTCAACATCGGCATCGGCGGCTCCGATCTGGGCCCTGCGATGGCCGCCCGTGCGCTAGGGCCCTATGTCAAGACGGGGATGCATCTGCATTTCGTGTCCAACGTCGATGCCACCGATCTCGTCGAAACGCTGGCGCAGCTTGAGCCCGAGACGACGCTCTTCGTCGTCGCCTCGAAGACGTTCACAACCGAGGAGACGTTGACCAACGCACATTCGGCGCGCGATTGGCTGGTGGCGAGGCTGGGGAGCGAGCAGGCAGTGGCCCGCCATTTCGTGGCGGTTTCCACCAATGCCGAGAAGGTACGCGCCTTCGGCATTGATGAGAACCACATGTTCGAATTCTGGGACTGGGTGGGCGGGCGCTATTCCCTCTGGTCTGCCATCGGCCTTCCCTTGGCCCTGGGGATCGGCTGGGATCATTTCGAGGCGATGTTGAGCGGCGCCCACGAAATGGATGAACACTTCCGAACCGAGCCCCTCGATCGGAACATCCCCGTCCTCGCCGGACTCATCGCCCTCTGGTACGCCAATTTCTTCGGCTTCGACTCGCAGGCGATCCTGCCCTATGACCAGCACCTCGAGCATTTGCCCGCCTATTTGCAGCAGTTGTACATGGAAAGCAACGGCAAGCGCGTGACCCTGGCCGGCGACGACGTCGATTACGCCACGTGCCCCGTCGTCTGGGGTGCGGCCGGAACGAATGGCCAGCACTCGTTCTATCAGCTCATCCACCAGGGCACGCAGGTCATCCCGGCGGACTTTCTCGCCGCGATCGAAAGCCAGCATCCCTTGGGCAAGCATCACGAGATCCTGCTCGCCAACTTCTTCGCGCAGCCCGAAGCCCTCATGCGCGGCAAGACCGCCGAACAGGTCCGCGCCGAACTCGCCACCCGCGGGCTCTCGCCCGAGGCGATCGCGGCGCTGACCCCGCACCGCATCTTTCCCGGCAACCGCCCGACCCACTCGATCCTTTACCAGAGGCTCGACGCCAAGACCCTCGGCACGCTGCTCGCATTCTACGAGCACCGGGTATTCGTGCAGGGCGCCCTATGGAACATCGATTCCTTCGATCAGTGGGGCGTGGAGCTCGGCAAGGAACTCGCGCGTGTCGTCGAGGCCGATATCGCATGCCAGGGCGACATCTCGCCCCATGATTCATCGACCGCGCAGCTGATCGAGCGCTTCAAGGCCCGCAAACCGTCTTCCCACTAACCCGCGAACAGCCATGCGAACAAACCTGATTACGCTGGAGCACGGCCCGTCGGAAGCCAGGCTCATGGATTTGGAGGTGCCGAGATGGCCGATCTGGTCAAAGGACGTATCCACTTTTCCGTGGACCTACGACGTGCCGGAAACGTGCTATTTCCTTGAAGGGGAGGCCGTCGTGACCCCTCGCGGCGGCCAGCCGGTGAGAATAGCGCAAGGCGATCTCGCCACTTTCCCCACGGGGCTGTCGTGCACGTGGGACATCAAAAAACCGGTCAGAAAGCACTATCACATTGGCTAAGCCCACGATCAAGCGCTCAACCACCCGCCCAGCGCGGAGCGCGACCAGCAAGGTGGCCACGATCGCCGGCCAGGATCCGCGCGCCAAGGAGACCCCCGATTCGGCGAAGGACACGGGCCGAACCGCCGCCCCGGCACCCGCGCATCCCAAACGCGCCGCACGGCCGCCGAAAGGGGACCTCGCGGACCTCCGGCCCCGTCCCGGCAAACGGTCAGAACCGGCCGGACCGCCGCCTGAGGCTGCCGGCGCGTCGCCGGAAGACGCGATGCGGGTTCACGAGGAAGCGCCCGTCAAGACCCTCCCCGCGCCCGGGGCGACGCTCGCCATGGCGTCGGCACCCGAACCCGAGGTGGCCCCGGAGCCCGCGCAACCGCCCGCCCAGCCCGCAATCCCCAACATGTTCGTCGTCATGATTGCATCGGAACTGGCCCCCGTCGCCAAGGTGGGTGGGCTCGCCGACGTCGTCTACGGATTGTCGCGAGAACTGGAGATCCGCGGCCATGCCGTGGAGATCATTCTGCCCAAGTACGATTGCATGCATTACGGAGAGATCTGGGGATTGACCATGACCTACCAGGACCTCTGGGTTCCCTGGTACGGTGGGTCGGTCCACTGCTCGGTATGGTTCGGGTTCGTGCATGGGCGGAAGTGTTTTTTCATCGAGCCGCATTCCCAGGACAACTTCTTCAACCGGGGTGCGTTCTATGGCTTCAAGGACGAGGCGCTGCGCTTTGCCTTCTTCAGCAAGGCGGCGTTGGAGTTCCTGCTGAAGAGCGGCAAGCGCCCCGACATCATCCATGTCCACGATTGGCAAACCGCGCTGGTCCCCGTCCTGCTGTACGAAATCTATAAATTCAACGGCATGGACCGCCAGCGCGTGTGCTTCACCATTCACAACTTCAAGCATCAGGGGGTCACCGGGACCGACCTGCTGAACGCCGTGGGGCTTGGCGGGCGACCGCATCACTTCCTCGACGGCACACGCCTGCGCGACGACGCGCATCCGGGTGCCATCAACCTTATGAAGGGGGGGATCGTCTATTCTAATTTCATCACGACCGTCTCGCCCCATTACGCCTGGGAGGTCTTGCACACCGGGGAGAATCAAGGGCTCGGGCATGTGCTCCACAGCCATCGCGCGAAGTTTGGCGGCATCCTCAACGGTCTGGA
Organism: Pseudomonadota bacterium; assembly: GCA_021788645.1. GTDB lineage: Bacteria > Pseudomonadota > Gammaproteobacteria > Burkholderiales > JAKAFK01 > JAKAFK01. The sequence goes on along the minus strand of JAJYKK010000032.1, from coordinate 3,542 downwards.
CTACGACACCTGGAATCCGGAACTCGACCGGTACATCCCCTTCCACTATGGGCCCGCCACGACCGACCAGAAATACCGCAACAAGGCGGCGCTGCGCGAACGGCTCTGGCTGAGGACGGATTACAAGCCGATCATCGCCTATGTCGGCCGACTCGACGCACAGAAGGGGGTGCATCTCATTCGTCACGCCATTTTCTATGCGCTGGCCCACGGGGCGCAATTCGTGCTGCTGGGCGCAAGTCCGGATCCGGGCATCAACCAGAGCTTCTGGGCCCTCAAGAATCAGCTGAACAACAACCCCGATTGCCATCTCGAGATCGGCTACAACGAGGGGCTCGCCCACCTCATCTATGCGGGATCGGACATGATCATCCTGCCGAGCAACTTCGAGCCTTGCGGCCTGACTCAGCTCATCGGCCTCAAATACGGCACCGTCCCCATTGTCCGCGGCGTCGGCGGGCTCGCCGACACGGTATTCGACCGCGACTATTCCGGCAGGCCGGCCGAGGAACGAAACGGTTATGTGTTTCACGATTCGGACGGGCGCGGGATAGAGTCCGCCCTGCAGCGCGCCATCGGCCTGTGGTACGCCTACCCCGCCGAATTCCGGCACTTGATGCTCGCCGGCATGCGTCAAGACTACTCATGGAATCATTCGGGCCAGCATTATCTGAACGTTTACGACTACATCCGCCACAAGTGAGCCCGACAGAGCGCCGGGTCACAGGCCGGCCGGCGCATCCGCAACCGAAGGAGGTCCCTTCGCGGACAAGGCGGCCCGTCAACCATTACAGATAGCACTCAACCATATGGAGGAAGCGGGCGAGGCCGCCTGACGGCGGGCGCTATCCCTCCCCGGCAGTCTGCCGGGGTTTCCCGCACACGGACCGATGAACGAACTCCCTGAACTCGTCGATGGCTTGCCGAACGTCAGCGGCTCGGAAGAATTGATCGAGGACACCCTCGCGCGCGCCAAGGACAAGCCTGTCTTCCTGCCCGAAAGCCGCATCGACTTCACACGCATCCGCGCGGCGGCGGCAAACGCCTTGCACATGCACCAACCCCTCATCCCGGCGGGCGGCAGCGACCTGCGCACGGCAGCCATTATCAGCAACCTCAAATACATGATGGATAACCAAGGGATTGGCGACAACCATAACGCCCCCGTCTTCGTCTGGTGCTACAAGCGCATGGGCGAGTTCATACCAGAGCTTTTTTCGGAAGGGAAGGAACCCCGGATCATGCTCGAGTATTCCGGAACCCTCCTCCATGGCATGCGCCAAATGGGACTCAACGACGTATTCGACGCCCTAAAAACCATTACTTGCGATTCCCGCTACCGGCATGCGGCAGAATGGCTGGGATGCCCGTGGGGTCACGCCGTGGCGCCGTCTACGCCGATCCAGGATTACCGGCTACACATCAAGGCCTGGCAGCACCACTTCGCCGCCATCTTCGGCCTAGAGGCGCTCTCGCGGGTGCGCGGCTTCTCGCCCTCGGAGATGGCGATTCCGAACCACCCGGACCTCGCCTACGAGTTCGTCAAAACCCTGAAGGAATGCGGCTATCAATGGGTGCTCGTCCAGGAACACACGGTGGAACTGCCGGAGACCGGGGCCCACCCGCAACAGCGGCATCTCCCCCACATGCTGGAGTGCCGCAACTCGAAGGGAGAGACCGCCCGGATCATCGCCATCATCAAGACCCAGGGCAGCGACACCAAACTCGTGGCACAGATGCAACCCTGGTATGAAGCCCGCAGCCTGTCGCACTGGCAGCTCGCCGGCCGCGAAGTCCCGCCGCTGGTGACGCAGATCGCCGACGGCGAAAACGGCGGCGTCATGATGAACGAGTTTCCGCCCAAGTACATGGAAGTCGTGCGGGAATCGTCAGGCTCCGACGTACCCCTCATGAATGCGACCGAGTATCTGGAGCATCTGTTCGCCCTGGGTATCAGCGAAAGCGACTTCCCGGTGATTCAGCCTCTATTCCAGAAGCGGATTTGGGACCGCTTCGAGCCGGGCAGCGGCGACGAGAAAATGGAAACAGTCATCAAGAGCCTAGCCGAGGAGGATCATCGCTTCCATATGGAAGGGGGCAGCTGGACCAACAATATCTCCTGGGTCAGGGGTTACGAAAACCTTCTCGGCCCCATGGAGAAGGTCAGTTCGCTCTTTTACGAGAAGGTGATCCGGCCGGGCATGCCCACGAACGAACATCGCTACCGCAACGCCCTCTTCCATCTCATGGCCTCGCAGACGAGTTGTTACCGCTATTGGGGGCAAGGGGTCTGGGTCGATTATGGGCGCGAGATCTGCGCCCGCGCACAACAAATTCTGACCCACGATTTCTAGCCGCAGCCTGACGGCGTCGGGCGGCCTGCCGCCGCCTGACGCCATACACCGCGCGGATGCCGCGGTAGGACGGCTACCCCCTCGACGGGTACGCAGCGGGCTCGACGAGAATAGTCCCAACCATTCCGGCGGCATAGTGCCCAGGCTCGTGGCACGCATAGTAGAGCGTTCCGGGCTTGTCGGCGAATGTCCAAACCAGCGTCTGCGTCTTGCCAGGCGCCAAGGGAACGCCGTTGGGATCGCGGTCCATGGTCATCCCCATGGCGGCCATCCGTTCCATTTCGGCCTCGTGTGCCACCTGCGCGCGCTTGTCTCCGAGCACGAATTCGTGCATGAGTTTGCCCTGATTGGTCACGACGAAGCGAACCGTCTCCCCCTCCCTCACCTTGACGATGGAGGGGCTAAAACGCAGCGTGTCGAGCGCCGTGATCCGAATCGTGCGGTCCGCCTTGGCAGCCGTTCCGGGATGCCCGAAGGAAAAGGTGTCGGGTTTGGGGTTCGCATGGGCATACAAGGGGAAGCCTGCGATCATCAATGCCGCCATGCCGACGCGAAATTTGTAGTAACGTGCTGCCTCCAAGCGTTTTCTCCTTAGGCTGAACCTCCCCATGGCTAAAGAGGGGGTTCTAAAGGCAGGCATGCGTGGGGCATCCGGGCTCTCGGGGTTTATCCCTACAGCATCCCGGTGGAGGCCTCGCACCAACCTTTTCTTACGCGCGATCGACTCTGACGGCATCGCCACCGTGGGGTTGCCCTTGGGCAATCCGCTTGCCGATTCATGATGCCAGCACACTCCCGCGCGTTCTAGTAGCGGTTCCGCAACTGCCCAGCCCTCTTCGAGCCGGGACGCGAACTGTGCCCGTCTGCCGTGGCGTGCTTCGCCAGGAAGGCGCTATAGCAATCCCGCTGCACGATGACGTCGTCCCCACAGAGGCGGTGCCAACGCTGCGACAGCGGCTTCTTGGCGTAGCGGCAATACTTCGTCTCGGATTTCAGCGCAGCATGGCCATAGGGATCCTGATCCCGCGTCGGCAGCTTAACCGGCAACGCGAGCTTGCCCCAGGTGACGCAGCCGGTATCGGCATTCCAGCGGATGTTGGCCACATTGTTCTTGCCTTCGAGCGAATGCAATGGGCGGTTCCGGCCTTTGAAGCGCGGCCGGCCGCGAGCCCCAAAGACGTACTCGGA